>DASCOS010000030.1 GCA_036012125.1 Vicinamibacterales bacterium
GTCCAAGTCGACTATTTTGGACGACCCGATGCATTGTTATTGAATGCTGAGCTTGAATATCAGCGCAACCGTGAGCGATATGCATTCCTCCGATGGGGACAGAACGCGTTCGGAAACTTCCAAGTCGTGCCGCCAGAAACCGGAATCGTGCATCAGGTTAACTTGGAATACCTTGCGCGAGTCGTTTGTTGTGAGACGATTGACGGCCAGGTCGTCGCATTTCCAGACACACTCGTTGGTACGGACTCACACACCACAATGGTTAATGGGCTCGGTGTGATCGGGTGGGGTGTCGGCGGGATCGAAGCAGAGGCGGCGATGCTTGGGCAGCCGATATCAATGCTTACTCCAGAAGTGGTTGGGTTTCGATTAACCAACAGGTTGAATGAAGGCATCACCGCAACGGACCTCGTGCTCACCATTACCGAGCGACTTCGCCAGCATGGGGTTGTAGGGAAGTTTGTTGAATTTTTCGGAACCGGTCTTGAGCATCTGACAATTGCCGATCGTGCAACGTTGGGTAACATGGCGCCTGAATACGGTGCAACAGTTGCGGTCTTCCCAATCGACGAAATGACACTGGACTACCTTCGGCTTACCGGGCGAGACAGTGAGCATGTAGCACTGGTCGAGGCATACGCCAAGGCGCAAGGCCTCTTTCGCGATCCGTCGAATCATCCTGAGTACACGACCACTCTTGAACTCGATCTTGCAACGGTAGAAGCTAGCCTGGCGGGCCCGAAGCGACCACAGGACCGGGTAGCCCTTAGCCAGGCAAAGACGGAGTTCGCAAATGCGCTCAGCGAGATTCGAGGGCAGTCCCCAACCCCGACTGGCGATGGACTAGAGGATGGGTCGGTCGTCGTTGCCGCGATCACGAGTTGCACAAACACCTCAAACCCCAGTGTGCTGATCGGGGCGGGGCTGCTTGCCAAGAAGGCGGTTGAACGTGGCTTGAAGGTTAAGCCATGGGTCAAAACAAGCCTTGCGCCTGGGTCGCAGGTGGTGACTGATTACCTTAAGAAATCCGGCCTTCTAAAGTATCTAGAAGACCTTGGATTCCATCTCGTGGGGTATGGGTGCACGACGTGCATCGGTAATTCCGGTCCCTTGCCGAAGGAGGTATCGGATACCGTCACCGCGCGTGATTTGGTCGTGGCGTCTGTCTTGAGTGGAAACCGGAACTTCGAAGGGCGAATTCAGCAGCAAATACGGGCGAACTATCTAGCATCACCTCCACTAGTCGTTGCTTATGCGCTCGCTGGTCGAATGACCCTTGACTTGACTCGGGAAGCGCTTGGGCTGGGGTCCAACGGACAAGAGGTTTTCTTAAGTGACATCTGGCCGACCTCACAGGAAATTCAGACGAGTATGAGTGCTTCGGTCAAGGCCGAGATGTTCACAAAGAGTTACCGCTCGGTATTCGTCGGCGACAGTCGTTGGCAAGCCCTTCCGTCGCCTGAGGGCGACCAGTTTGCTTGGGACGCTACGTCGACTTACATTCGGCACCCACCGTTTTTTGAAGATTTAATGCTCGAGCCCTCCCCACTGGAAGACATATGCGGGGCCCGAGTACTAGCTGTGCTTGCTGACAGCGTAACGACCGATCACATCTCACCGGCCGGTGCAATCGCCAGTGACAGCCCTGCCGGCCGATATTTGATCGAGCAGGGCGTACCGCCGTCCGAGTTCAATTCCTATGGTGCGCGGCGCGGCAACCACGAAGTCATGATGCGCGGGACTTTCGGCAACATTCGACTTCGCAATCAACTAGCGCCTGGTACCGAAGGAGGGTGGACGCGATATCAACCCGAGGATGAGCAGATGCCCATTTACGATGCTGCTGTTAAGTATCGTGAAGCTGGAACGCCGCTAGTCGTACTGGCTGGGAAAGAGTATGGTTCGGGGTCGTCGCGTGACTGGGCTGCCAAAGGTACACGATTGCTCGGCGTACGGGTCGTTCTCGCTGAGAGCTTTGAGCGGATTCATCGGAGCAACCTTGTCAATATGGGCGTACTCCCACTGGAGTTCAGTGAAGGTGGCGGGGTATCGTCCTTCGGCCTCACCGGAAGAGAGAAGTTCGATTTTCTAGGCATCGTCAACCAACTCGCGCCACGTGGCCAAATCGACGTGCGTGTCCAGCGGGCCAGTGGTGAAGAATTGATATTTCCTGCCACTATTAGAATTGATACCCCTGACGAACTTGTAGCGTTCCAACACGGCGGTATTCTGCCATACGTCCTCCGTCAGATTGTTATGTCTCAGAGTCGCCCACAGACCGACGAGCACTAATGTCACACTGATGATCACCGCCCCTGAAATAAAGGCACAGGCACTCGAACTGGGCTTCGATTTGTGTGGAATCGCTCCGGTTGTGAGTCTGCCAGAGCTAGGCTTTCTCCGTGAATGGGTTGATCACGGATACGCGGGTGAGATGTCGTATATGACACGGAGTGCCGACCGGCGCTCGGATGTCCGCGCGGTACTGCCGTCGGCTAGGTCAGTCGTAATGCTAGCGACGGTTTATCATGTCGACCGTCCGTACTCGATTGAAACAGGTAAACCGACCGAAGCAAGCATCGCGCGTTATGCCTGGGGTGATGACTATCACCAGGTTATAGGTGCACGCACTGACGCGTTGTGTCGATGGATGGCCGAACGGGCTGGAGCAGCGTTTCAGGGTAAGGCCTATGTTGATACAGGTCCGGTGCAGGAGCGTGTTTACGCACAACACGCCGGCCTTGGTTGGATCGGTAAAAACACCTGTCTCATTAACGCCGAGCAAGGCTCGTGGCTGTTCTTGTCGGAAATCATTTGTAGTTTGGACCTACCACCCGATGAAGCTGCGCTGGACCAGTGCGGAAATTGCACTCTGTGCATCGAGGCGTGTCCCACCGAAGCCCTTCCAAGACCGTGGGTGCTCGATGCAACCAAGTGTCTATCCTATCTGACGATCGAGCTAAAAAACGGTGTGCCGGAGTCACAGCGTGACGACCTCACGAACCATGTGTTTGGATGTGATATCTGTCAGGATGTCTGTCCATGGAACAGTGCCCCGGCCAAGTCGGATGACGGTGCCTGGGCTCCACGCGCCATATTCGATAGGCCAAGTCTTACCGATCTCTGGACACGGTCGGATGCGGAGCTACGTGTGGCGATAAAGGGTTCTGC
>DASCOS010000031.1 GCA_036012125.1 Vicinamibacterales bacterium
CAGCCGCCCCCGCCAGAGTTAGCCCCGCCACCACAGCAAGGATGGTGGCAAACGCCACGGCCGAAATGAACCCTAGGAACCCTGGCCCACCAACTGTTTCGGCCAACAGAAGTGCCGCCATGTTGCCGCCCGCATCAACGTTCCGGATCTGTTCTTGACCTACGATGACCATCGCACCGAAGCCAAGAATGAAAGTAAGCAAGTAGAACACCCCAATAATTGCTGTAGCGTAGGACACCGACGTTCGAGCAGTTCGCGCATCCGGTACGGTGTAGAACCGCATCAGGATGTGCGGAAGGCCAGCTGTGCCGAGCATTAGTGCCATCCCGAGCGACACAGCATCGACCGGATCGGATACGAGTCCACCGGGGCCTAGCACACCGGAGCCATACTGGTCGCTCGCCGCTTGGAAGAGCGCAAGTGGATTGAAATTGAATTGTGCGAGTGCAAGACCCGCCAACAGAAAGGCCCCGACCAACAATAGGACCGACTTAATAATTTGGACCCACGTAGTCGCCAGCATGCCACCAAACAGCACGTAGGCCAGCATAACGGTGCCGACAATGATGACAGCTAGTTCATAAGGCAATCCGAATAACAACCGGATAAGATTACCCGCGCCCACCATCTGAGCAATCAGATAGAACGCCACCACAGCAAGCGACCCGACCGCGGCGGCCACACGCACCGGCGCCTGACGCAGCCGAAAGGCAACGACATCGGAGAACGTGAATCGCCCAAGATTCCTGAGTGGCTCAGCAATCAGAAACATCACGATCGGCCAGCCGACCAAGAAACCAATCGAATAGAGGAGACCGTCAAAGCCTGAAAGCGCGACCAAGCCAGCAATGCCAAGGAAACTGGCCGCACTCATATAGTCTCCTGCGAGTGCTAGACCGTTCTGGAGGCCAGTGATGCTTCGACCGGCGGCATAGAAGTGCTCAGCGTTATGTGTCCGCCGCGCGGCAAGGTAGGTAATGCCCAGCGAAAGTACGATAAAAATGAAGAATCCCGCGATCGCGATCAGATTAGGCTCACCCAGACTACTCGTCACAACCGCCCCCGCAGCGCAGCCACGCCACTGTCGTAGTGCCGGTTGGCCCACCGGACATAGACCCAGACCAGTATCCACGCTGCAACAATCACAAGCGCGCCGAGCAGAATGCCAAGACTTAGACCAGGGCTGACCAGCGTCGCGAGAAGGGATTTACGAAACGCGACCAGCAAGATAAATCCAAAATAGAGGACCATCATGGTAATCGTGAGCCCAATCGCGATACGCCAGCGCGCAGAGTTCAAGCGTTTCAACTCATCAAAAGAATTCATAATTACCAATCTACACTACTGGGTTTCAGTTCGACTTTGCGTTGTCTGGGCTTGAATAATTATATTGCCGGCCGCGTCTCTCAAAACGAGTGTCACCTCTTTTTCATCTATGGATAGAAAATGCTCTGTAAGTAAACCACTGATAATCCCAAAGTCCATCTTCCAGACCATAGTCCGCCTATCATCTTGCCAATCTCCGATCCAATACGAAGAATCTCCTTCTGACGTAAAGTTAAACCGGTGGTATGACCCATCAGCGTAATTAATCATGTCTCGGCTGTCCTGTGATTCACCAATAGTTGTCATCTCCAGGTACTGATTAGACAAGACCCACTTAACCTCTTGGGTGGCTGTCTCGTCGTATCCTCGAGGAACCAACTGTGTAGGGCTCATGACCGTTCGAGCTTGCCATGTTCCGAGATACTGGTTCAAAACACCCGAACCTTTTAACTGCGCTTCTTCGGTAGAGGCTGTTGCCGGTAAAGCGAATAAGGCCATCATCAATGCCAGAACAAGTCGTGTCATATTGTTCTCCACTGCACGGAAACGAAACACGTCCTCATCAGGTTTCCAAGTGTTCGCGATTCGGAACAGCCATAACGTATAGGGCAGCCGCAGCCATTGCAAGATAGCCGATTACAACGTGACGGGGGTAATAAACCCCCACTTGGTAAAACAGATGAGGGCTCAAGAACACGAGTGGCAATCCAACCATCAACAGATCGGTTACTCGCCCGAACCGCCATAGCGCTCGAACCGCGACTCCCACAGCGACCATCCAGAGCAATTGAAGACTACGGAACAGTAGTTGCAACTCCCCGCCAGCAAGCACATGGTCCTGGTTCATCGTCGGGCCATAAAGAAGAAACTCAAGCTGTGCCCAGATCTGCCGCCTAGCCTCTGAGTCGGTCAGTGCGTCTCGCCAAGCGTCTGGTGGCAGCACGAGATTCACTGGGCCACTGGTAGGGAACAGCCTGAACTGATCACCGTAATAAACATTGTGAAGCACTGGAAACAGGCAGATCGCAGCCGCAAGTCCCAACGCGGGTATAAGCGTCCGGTCCCGCTGCTGCACTGCGGTCCGACAGCGCATCACAAGAAGCCACAACAGCGCCGGAGCTTGGTCAGTCCGGGCAATAAATGAAACCGCTAGAGCAGCGAAGCCTTTTCTTCTAGCTTTTCGACCTGGACCAAACAGCCAGGTGAAAGCCAGCGGGAACGCCACCCAGGTTGTGTACTCTGACACTCCTCGACGGATGAGGCTTGCAACGACTGTACTATTAACAAGAGTCACCAAAAGGACGGTTCCAATCAAAGCAACGACCATCTCAAAGTGACCACTGCCGCGGAATCGCCAGCCGAACCATAGCAGCGCACTCGTCACCATGATGCGGGCAAAAACAGCAATCTGGCCATCACCATCACCAAACACGAGATGATTAAAGAACATCACATATCTAGACAGCGGCTGAGCGTTGAAGACCTCTTCCCCGGCACGAAGCGAACCAGTCTCAAGGATCGAGCGAGCAAAGGATTCATACATTAAAAAGTCCGAGCCACCATCCCTCAGTAGCACCGAAGTCAACGAAGGATGCGCACGGGCTTCATGCGCAAGGATGACAATCGCCATTCCGGCACACGCCACGAGCAAATGACGCCGTTTCCGACCCGACATTGTGACGAGAGCGCCGGCCGCGAGCGTAGACAGAAACAAATAGCCATTGATAGCGGATGGTGGGTCGATGGCTGGAAGTAGCGTAATCAGAACAGCCGCTAAACCTGCGCCGAGGAGCCACAACCATTGCGCTTTGACGAACGGCCAGTAAAAACTCGCTAGAATGAGGCCGCTCACTATAGCGAGGACGTCAATAAGCCAACCAAGTAGACGGGTCCAGAGAGGTGGCCCCGAAGCCGGAAGAGGACCCTCTCGCCCTTGGAGACGAAACGTGGCCAGCGGACCCAGGGCACCGTCTCCCCCGGAGCGTTGCCCATCGTCAAATTGATAAGACACCGTGAGGTCATGCCGACCTGCAGGAAGGCGGATCTGCTCGCGCGCAACGCGGTCGTACGAAGGAGAAAGTCTCAGCCTAGCTGAACCTATTTGCACCTGTCCCGCACCAACATACGCCACAGTAATAGATTCAGAAGCATCGAGTTCTACAGCGCCTCGCCAGAAAGCAGTAAATGGGATTCGCTCACGCAGGACCGAGCCCGCTACCCACCAGTAATAGTTGAAGCGTAATGAGTTCATGAACGAAAGATTCCATTCGCTTGGACCAAAATCGATGACTTCATCTACCCGCGTCGCTGTGAAGCGTGCCAGAGGATTGTCGTAAGACTTCTCGCATAGTCCTACCGGGGCCTCATGCCCCATGGCCCGGTAACAGGCAGGAAATCCTTGATAGGTTCCACTCATTAACAGAACGCTCTTGCTGATAAGACCCAGACATAGAAGCCCGGCGATAATAGTGATACGGCCACTGAGCAGCATAGGTACACGGTAAGCCCAGTGCCGCCGAAGCCAACGCGAGAAAATCAGTGGAAGAAGTGCAAGGGCACTGAGTAATTCTGGGAGAGAACTGAGCGGTAAACCAGAGGCCTGAACATAATTGGCGCTTGGGAACACAAGAAACACACCAACCAACGCCAAGAGTAGCGAGGGTGTGCTGAAAGCTTTCAAGTTCGACTTCCTTCCGCGGACAAAACCCAGTGCGGGTAGTGATACGACCCGCATGGTGCCACACATGGTAGGTTGCGATGAATTCCTAGATCCAAAACACTACCATCGTGAAACGATCGAGTTTGAAAGATGCCCCAAGCCGTGCAAGAGTCTATTCGAATTTTTGAGAGGAAACACGATTGGTCACTGATCTGTGAACAGCGGGTTTCGTGTCCGATTGCTAATACCTTCTCATTCTTCTCAACGGCCAGAAATCTTGAACGCCTAACACCACCGTTCCTTAAGTTCCGTATTCACTACATCAGCTCGGAACCACTTGTGGCCGGTGCCATCATCGACTATTCGTTACGCCTTCATCACCTCCCAATCCGCTGGCAAAGCCAGATTGAACAATGGGAGCCTCCACATCAATTCGTTGACAACCAGATTCGAGGACCATTTAAACTGTGGCGGCATACCCACACGTTCCGTGCTGACGGTAGCGACACCATAATCACTGACACAGTACAATTTAACCTCTACTGCCGAGCACTCAAACACACACCAATCCTTACCTGGATTCATAATGACCTAAGAACAATCTTTGAATTTCGTCAACGCGAAATTACAAAGGTGTTTGAAAATGGATTCAAATGTGTGGAGATCCCCCAGTCCTGATATCCTCAACATCTCATGACTGACGCAATCACTAGCGGTCTAACACTACCCCGCCGTGGTAGGTGGACCGGTAAAATGGGTTCTGCACATGAAACACGACGACTTTTCCCCTGGCTCCTAATCCCCACCTTGTGGTTTTTTAGCGTCGGTGTCTATGGGCAGTCGATTCCTTCCGCAGCGTCAGAGGACCAAGCACGTTCGATCGAAGCGCTCGTGGCACCGCCTAGAGATTCCTGGCCGACCAACGGTGGCAACATTTACAACCAGCGGTACTCTCCTCTCGACGAGATCAATCGGGAGACCGTGGGCGACCTTGGAGCGGTGTGGCGGTTACACCTGGAAGGCTCAGGCGTTGGTCAAAAATACTCCGGAGAAGCGCAGCCAATCGTGAGCGACGGAGTCATTTATATAGTCACAGGAGCCAACGACGTTTTTGCTATCGGCATAGACTCCGGTCAGATTCACTGGCGGTATAACGCAAACCTGGATCCCGACATTTCACCGATATGCTGTGGGTGGACTAGTCGTGGCGTCGGACTCGGTAACGGCAAGGTCTACGTCGGGCAACTTGATGGTCAGCTCATCGCGTTGGACCAGCAGACAGGCAAACTGGCTTGGTCAGTTCAAGCTGCGCGATGGGAGGATGGCTATTCGATTACGAGTGCACCGCTGTATTTCGACGGTTTGGTAATCACTGGCTTTGCCGGTGCAGAGTATGGCATCCGTGGACGAGTCAGCGCGTTCCATGCTGCTGATGGGTCCCCAGCCTGGGTCTTTCACACCGTTCCCGGACCTGGCGAAGTGGGACACGACACGTGGCCTCAGGATAACGATGTGTGGAGGCACGGCGGGGCGTCTGTCTGGCAAACGCCGGCCGTCGATCCCGAGTTAGGTCTACTCTATTTCTCCACTGGAAACCCCGGACCTGATTTCAACGGCGCAGTCCGTGCTGGTGACAACCTGTTCTCGGTCTCGATCGTCGCGATAGACGTGGCAACTGGGGATTATCGCTGGCATTTTCAACAGGTACACCACGACCTGTGGGACTACGACTCGCCGAGTCCGGTCGTTTTATTCGATGTCGAGATCGATGGTGTCGTCCGAAAAGCGTTGGCCGAAGCAAGTAAAACCGGCTGGGTCTACATTCTTGATCGAACTAACGGTGAGCCACTCATCGGCATCGAAGAACGACCGGTACCGCAGGAACCCCGCCAGGCAACAGCAGCTACCCAACCCTATCCAATCGGCGATGCTATCGTGCCACAATCGATCGACATCGCACCCGAGGGCTACACACTCGTTAATGGTGGCCGAATCTTTACGCCATTCTGGACTGAAGGCGTTGTCGCCAAACCCTCGCCCTTCGGTGGAATCAACTGGCCGCCACCTGCCTACGACCCAGCAACTGCCACTCTCTATGTGTGCGCGAATGACCGGACGCAGTTCTTTAACGGTGGTGATCGGGATTTTGAGATTGCTCCAAATGGAGCGAGATACATCGGTGGCACATTCGCGAGTGTGCCAATGCCATCGACGGGCATTTTCGCTGCGGTAGACATGACAAACAACCGCTTGGTGTGGCGTCAGCAATGGGCAGACCTGTGCTACAGCGGTTCACTGGCTACCGCTGGGGGCCTCGTCTTTGTTGGACGGAATGATGGCCGCCTAACAGCACTCGACTCAAGTAATGGCCGTCTCTTATGGGAATTCCAAACAGGCGCCGGCTCGAATTCTGGAACGAGTACATTTGAGCACAATGGAGAGCAGCACTTAGTCAGCTACTCGGCTGGGAACCTCTTTGCTGGGTCACCGCGTGGAGACAGCGTCTGGCTCTTCTCACTATCCGGCACTCGGGAACCAGCGCAATCTCCGGCACTAGCGGAACAACCTCCGGCACCAGACCGGCAAGCCGATGTCAACTTGGGTCGTCAGGTCTTTGTGGAAGCCTGCGGTTTCTGTCATGGGCCGAACGGAGATGGGGGGCACGGCGGTCCGGCACTCAATGGCCTAACAGACCTCGACCTCGGAGTCGCGAGCCTTATCGTCACGGAGGGCGGTGCTGACATGCCAGCGCTCGGGTCAAGTCTCACATCAGCTGAAATCCAAGACGTGGCCGCCTACCTCGTCGAGAGACTAATTGTGCGTTAGCACCTAACCTTGGGCGGACCACCATCGTCTCGGGTCAATACGTTCGCCGTAACCCAACCACCCATCGAGCCACAGCATCATCCGTCGCAGCGGTGTACCTGCGAGCCAACGACCGGCACGAAGCCACCATTTCGAAAAATCTTTGTTGTAGGGACAAACCCTGATGCAAATTGAACAGTCGCTATTCTGGGCCGCCCAGTAGCCAAAGCATTTCTCACCATCAATTGACCATTTTCGGACACCCTTAATATTGGACTGGTTGTAGCGTTCGGTACTCGGAGGACCATTCGGAATCGCCTGGACAGGACAGGCCGTGCTGCACTTCTGGCAAACGTCGCAAAATTTCTTCACGCCAAATTGAATCGGCTTGTCGTGCGCCAGCGGAAGATCAGTGTAAATCTTTCCCAAGCGAACACGTGGTCCGAACTCCTTCGTGATTAGTAACCCATGCCGGCCATACTCGCCGAGCCCAGCCCTGATCGCGAATGGAATGGCCAACGACGTGTCATTCATGCTAGCAACCGCCTGATAGCCAAGATTTTGGATGTACTGCGCGACTGATAAAACAACCATCGCATCCCGTGAGTATCCGGCTCCAGTTGCTGCTCCACTAAGTGCGGATGGGACAGTGCGGATCAGGTCGTAATCCATCGACTGGGCCGTGACAATGACATTCGTCACTTCAGGTGGAATCTCTTGCGGTCGCTCGGTGAGAGACAGGTCGCTAAACTTATTCACATACATCCAGCGTTCGTCGTAGTCGGTAATACCAACGAGGTCGGCACCAAAACCCTTGGCGACGCGCTTAATCTCGGCAGCCGTCTCCGCAGGCGTACCCAAGTTGATACGTTCATCCGCCACGCCACGGGTTAGCGTGAACTCGTCATTGAAACCTTCGCGCCGGTCAGCATCCAGTTTTAGGTCGGTAAAGAGGTCGGAGACCTGCCAGGCAGCGTTGCGCAACGCGTAATCCTTCTGGGTAAAACCGTCTGTCGACCGCCAATTACTGAGTGGCTCACGATAGGTTGCGTAGAACAGGTCACTCTTCGCGCTTCGGATCCGTGCATCCCACCAAGACCGGCGAAAGACATCATCTCGCTGAGAAAACCGCTGGAAATCAGACTGAATCTCAAAACCAGCCTCGGCATCTTTCGCATGGCGAGATGGACTGCGAGTGTGACGACTCATAACGCTGTCGAGCTTAATTTGAGGAAGGGGTTTTTACCAAGGCCTACCCTGCCACACCGGATGTAGTTTCTGAACTGACAGTACTCGCCGAGAAGCACGGTCGGCACAATTAATGGTAGAATAAGGAGTTCGGCCCGCCTGTAAAGAAAACGCAGTCGATCTTCCGACCGAATTTGGATGCCTCGCCGGTGAACTGGCTCGAAATCGCAATTGCCATCTCGGCCGTTTTGGTCGGCTCCGTCGTACAGGGAGCTGTGGGATTCGGTCTAGCGTTGGTCTCCGCACCGGTTCTTATTCTGATTGATCCGCGTTTTATTCCGGCCCCGTTGTTACTCGCATCACTTTCATTAATCCTACTTACCGCTTACCGTGATCGGCAAGGGATCGACCTCTCTGGCCTGCGATGGGCATTAATCGGCCGGTTCGCTGGCACCGGAGTTGGGATCACCGCACTTAATCTGATTTCCGGTAGTCAACTTACTCTCACATTTGGAGTGATCGTCCTAGTTTCAGTCGGCCTCAGCGCCTCCGGACTCCATTTGCGACCTAACCCAAGGACCCTGATCGGTGCAGGCACAATCTCTGGCTTTATGGCTACAACTTCATCGATCGGCGGACCACCCATGGCACTCCTTTACCAAGACGAATCAGGAACCCGATTACGTGGCACTCTGGCCGGATTTTTCGTCGTTGGTGTATCAATCTCACTGGTGTCACTAGCCCTTATCGGGCGACTGGGACAAGAAGAACTTAAACTCGCACTAATACTGCAGCCAGGAATCTTGATCGGATTCGCTGCTTCGTCGCGAGCGATTGAGTGGCTTGACGGTGGTCACACGCGGTCGGCGGTTCTGACCGTTGCAACCGTCATGGCTTGTGTCGTAATCCTGAACGAGTTGTACAACTAGTTTTCTAACCCCGCAATAGCCAAAATGGTCGTCAGCACGACCTGCAAACCGCGGACGGTCGGTTCAGGATCAACGTCAACCCACTCGTCTAGCGAGTGACTCCGCCCACCGAGCCCGCCACGACCAATCGTAATAGCTGGTATACCTAGACTAATTGGTAGGTTTGCATCAGTACTCGACGTCCGCGGCACCACCTCAATCCCGAACAATCCAGCCGCAGCGACAGCTGCCTGCATAATCGGGGCACTGGCCGGCGTAAAGCCCGACGGACGGTCCCCGATCAATTGAAGTTCGAGTTCGATTGGACCTTGGGATACTGAACGCGTGGCGTTTTCTTGGTCAACCGCTAAATCCATCGCGCTAAGAAATGCTTCGACGAGCCGGTCAAGTTCTTCCGGCGACTCCGAGCGCATATCAACATCCATAGAGGTCTCGAACGGAATCGAATTGACCGAAGTGCCACCTCTCACGATCCCAATGCTGAACGTCGTCTTAGGCTCTTCGGGCACAGGGATGGCCGCGAATCGCTGCATGGCACCCGCCATAGCGAATGCAGGATTGACGAGCCCGAAAGCGCCGTAGCTATGTCCTCCAGGCCCCTTAAAAACTGCGCGGTAACGGCGGCTCCCAAGAGCACCATTTGTAATCGTAGATTGACCTCCAGACTCGACAGACACAAACTTCGCAATCCGATTTCGATAGGCACCCTCACGAAACAAGTGTTTCACCCCACGAAGGTCTCCTGGGCCTTCCTCCCCAACGTTTCCGATAAAGAGAATGTCAGACGTTGTGGACACCGATGCGGCATCGAGTGCACGAATCACGGCTAGGACAGCAGCCAAGCCGGCCGTGTCGTCACCAATCCCCGGTGCCATCAGCCGAGTACCGTTCCTACGGACCGTCACATCCGTCTCCGTTGGAAAGACCGTATCAAGATGCGCGGCGACAGCAAGAAGCGGGCCACCGCCAATACCAGGACGTATGCCCATCACGTTTCCGATCTCGTCCTGAACAACATCATCCAGCCCAGCCGCCCTCAACAGTTCAAGGTAGGCAGCAGCCCTGCGCTCCTCTGCAAAGGGTGGCGCCGGAATTTCAGTTAGCTGAATTAATTCTCTTACGTAGCGTTCGGAGTCCTGGTCTAGGTAGTCAAGGGCAACCTGATACTCCGGACTTGCTTGAAGCGATGAAAGGTCAGCCGTCGGCTGAGCCCAGAGAGGTGACACAAGTCCACTCAGGAACATTACCAAAAAGTGTCGAGTTCTCATTCAGTACTCCAAATAGCCAAACGGTCGCCAAGCCCCTACCGGGCCCACAACATTGTGCCAAGCTTCACCGACAAAATCTAATGGTGATCTATACTGAAAGCGAATGCCAATCTATGAGTATCAGTGTCGCAAATGCGATCACCGCTTCGAAATCCTCCAGCAGATGGGTGCGGGGTCCCACGCACTCTCCTGTCCGAATTGCAGTTGTCATACCGTCGATAAGCAATTCTCGACCTTCTCTAGCTCAGTCAATGCCGACATGGCGAAGAGCCCGGCAGGGCCAGGCGGCTGCGGGCCTGGGCGTTTCACCTGAGCAGCGTGAATCCTGGCGACCCGGTGGGTCGCTACCGAAGCAGTTATCGGTTTACCAGTTCTCACACCCACGGACAGGCGACGAACCGTTCGTCTTTTAGTTCAAGCGGGGGCACCGCTTCTGCACACGAGGCACGAACAATCGGGCAGCGAGTGCGAAAACCGCATCCGGAGGGTTTCTTGATCGGAGTCGGTATGTCCCCAGCTAGGTGGACGCGCTCATCAAGTCGCGCACGTGGGTCGGCACGTGGTACAGCCGAGAGTAACGCACGCGAATACGGATGCTTTGGCTGGTTATACACTGAGTCGGTAGGCCCAATTTCAACTATATTGCCAAGGTACATCACCGCGATCCTGTCAGAGATATGTCGTACGACTGACAGGTCATGGGCAATAAAGAGGTAGGACAATTCAAATTCCTGCTGTAAGTCCTGCATGAGGTTAATCACTTGAGCCTGAATCGACACGTCGAGCGCACTCACTGGCTCATCTGCAATGACTACCTTCGGATTCGTCGAGAGTGCCCGTGCGATGCTAACTCGCTGACGCTGCCCACCCGAAAACTCGTGGGGATAACGGTCAGCCTGTTCGCCCGTTAGACCGACTTTTTCGAGCAACCAAATTACCTTGTCTCGTCGGTCGGCCGCCGAGAGCTCCTTGGCGTGAATCGTGAGTGGTTCCTCAACGATGTCACCAACAGTCATTCGAGGATTAAGCGAAGAGTAGGGATCCTGAAAGATCATCTGGAGATCTGAACGATAGGGCCGCATTGAAGCCCGGCTCAGCGCAGTTAAGTCAACAGTCTGTGCTTCGTGGTGATAGAGGATTCGACCTGACATCTCTACGCCGTAACTCATCGTGCGTAGGATGTTTACAATCGCCCGACCGATAGTGCTCTTTCCACA
>DASCOS010000032.1 GCA_036012125.1 Vicinamibacterales bacterium
ATGTCTGTCCATGGAACAGTGCCCCGGCCAAGTCGGATGACGGTGCCTGGGCTCCACGCGCCATATTCGATAGGCCAAGTCTTACCGATCTCTGGACACGGTCGGATGCGGAGCTACGTGTGGCGATAAAGGGTTCTGCGCTGAAGCGAGCAGGTGTAAAACGGCTGCGCCGTAACCTTGCTGTCGCGCTAGGTAACAGTGGCGACGCAAAAGCCCGGGACGCTCTTGACCAAGCCATGAGCGGTGCCGAGACGGATGAGATACCCTCAGTGCGTGATCCAGTGGTCGCTGAGCACGTGGACTGGGCGCAGCGAAAGCTGGCCCTGGCGAGCCAAGGTTGATACGATTTTAGTCGTTGTCTCAGGGTAACGTTCCCCATGAGCAAACTTTCTGAGCAAGTAATGGAAGAAAGCGGTTCGCGAGACCATTCGTTGGCGCCGACGCTTCTGTTGTCGATGCCGCAACTCCTAGACCCAAATTTTGAGCGCTCCGTCATTCTTCTCTGTGAGCACGGCACTGAGGGTGCGTTCGGACTGGTGCTGAATCGTCCCACCGAGACCCCCGCCGCCGATGTCATCGGACTAAACCCGAAACCAAGTGAGCACAATGCGCTTCGCTTGTGGATTGGCGGCCCGATTGAGCCACAGCGAGGCTGGATTCTGCTTGGTGAAGGGCTAGGCGCATCCGAGGCTGTGCGGGTGTGTAACGGTGTCTACCTATCGGCTTCGGTTGACTTATTGCGCCGGCTACTCGAGGCAAAGGCTGATACGCCCGCTAGGTTACTGACGGGTTACGCTGGATGGGCCCCCGGACAGTTGGAGGCCGAGCTGGCGGCGTCATCGTGGCTCACGGTTGAGGTCGACCCCGACCTTGTTTTCAGCAGTGATCCCCATCAGATGTGGGAACAAGCACTACATGGGCTCGGTGCGGATCCGTCAGCACTACAGATGGGCCATGGTGTGCACTGAAAATGCCCAGAAGCGTTTCAAAATTCTTTCCGACAGACGATTAACGACCGAGCCTGTCAGGCAAATCCGCCACGACATAAGCCATCACCGCGATGGCTGCCACATTTTGCGCCACTTCAGTTGGGTCGATCTTGTCCATAGTGTCAGCAGGGGTGTGGTGGATTGTGAAGTAGTTCGAACGGTCAACGTCGAGTGACATGCTCGGGATGTTAGCCGCCCGGACACTGGGACCGATGTCGGCGCCTCCACCGTTTGGACCGACCCGATGGGCGTCGATGCCGCGGAGGAGCGACGCAATCGCTCCAACTGTTTCGCGCCCACGGGGGTTGCCGGTGAACAGGAATCCTCTCGGTCGGGATACTCCTGAATCGGACTCCAGCATCATGATGTGATCGGCAAGCTGCTTGTTATAGCGATCACGATAAGCGGTGGCGCCGCGAAGTCCGTTCTCCTCGTTCGTCCAGAGCACCACACGTAGTGTCCGGCGTGGCCTCAGTCCGAGTTGATTAATGATTCGCAGTGCCTCCCAAGTCACGATACAGCCACCACCATCGTCGGTAGAGCCAGTACCCACGTCCCACGAATCGATGTGGCCACCGACGACGACTACCTCGTCAGGCCGCTCCCATCCGAGAATTTCCCCGACCACGTTTGCTGATTCGGCGTCGGGAAGAAGGTGAGCGTTCATTTCTAGGTGTACCCAGCCGGGCGTTCCCCGGTCCTGCATCCGCTGTAATAGTTCTGCATCTTCAACGGTGATTGCCGCGGCGGGGATGCGTGGGTCTGTCTCAGTGTAGTTCACTGCACCAGTGTGTGGCGTCCGGGCTCCACGTGGTCCTACTGACCGGACCAGGCTGGCGACTGCTCCATGGCGAGCTGCACGCCATGCACCAGTCGTCCGGTAGCGTACTGTTTGGGTATACGTCGTAAAGGGCACGTTGTACACCACAATTTTTCCGTGCGCGCGGGAGTCCAATTCGTCAAAACTACCAACGACGAACGTCTCCGCTTCGATGCCGCCAGGTGGTGTGCCGATGCTGCCTCCCAACCCAAGCATCACGAGCTCTTGTTCGGTTGGTCGAATTACCTTAGCGTGTTCTTGGCCACGCACCCAATGAGGGACCATGACGGGTTCTAGGTGCACGTTCTCCAGTCCGTCCGCCCGCATCTTATTCGCTGCCCACTGGATTGCTTGCTCGAGCTGTGGGGAGCCACTGAGACGATGACCGAACAAGTCGCTCAATTCGGCCAGACGATCCCATGCGAACGTGTCAGCCATCGCTGCTCCGATGATTCGACTTGCGGGCTCACGATACGTATCGAGCCACGTTGGTTGGTCGGCTTGGCCGGTAGCAAGTGACGTCTTCCCTAGGCAGATACCGACTAGCAACACGGCAACTATCAGTGCTCCTTTGGCACGGAACGAAGAACGTATTGGCACTTATCTGCTCCTTTGCATGAGACTCTGGATGGGGAGGTGCGTGGCTAGCCTTTGCTCCGTCGAACTGACGTGACGGCACCCATAAGACATTCCAGCTTTATTGGATCGTCTGGTTCTAGGCCGGCCTCCATCGCTTCAGGGCCAACGCGAGCAGTGTGCACCGTCCCATTTGGGTCATCGGAGTCCGAAAAGTACACATCCCACGAGATTTGGCCGTGGATACTAATCGGCTGTACACGTCTGAGAATGGCTTGCCGTGTTCCCTTCAACTTCATTACTAAGATCATAACGCGCCTTCCAGCCCGCGAGTCCTACTTTCGTCGTTTCTTTCAAGTGAAGCAGTTCGACAGCGAAAGAGAATTGAGGGCTATTACGTCACGACTCCATGGATTCCAGGTAGGTTGGGTTTCCGATGATGGTCTCGAACTTCGGGAAGGACGCGATATCATGGTCGGGTGAAGTGTTCCTTTGAGCAATGGGTGTGCGGATGAGTAGTGGTTCGTCTCGGCAAGAGTCAGTGCGCGGTGCTTGGTTTGAAGCCCGCGAACTGATTTGGACATATCGGCATCGCCTCGCACTCGGGTTGACATTAATGTTGGTGAACCGGCTAGCCGGACTCGTTCTTCCAGCGTCATCGAAGTATCTCATTGACGAGGTGATTACAAATCAGCGGGGCGAGTTGCTCCTAACGATCGCCTTGGCGATAGGTGCGGCAGCGGTCGTCCAAGCCGTCACAACTTTTGCATTGTCTCAGGTACTTGGAGTTGCAGCCCAGCGTGCGATAACGGAGATGCGAAAACGCGTGCAACGTCATGTGACCCGACTTCCGATCAATTTCTTCGATTCGACAAAGACAGGCGTTCTAATTTCCAGAATTATGACTGACGCGGAAGGCATCAGGAATCTGGTGGGAACCGGTCTCGTGCAACTGAGTGGTGGATTGATTACAGCTGTGATCGCGCTTGGTGTGCTGTTCTATCTGAGTTGGGAGTTGACGTCAGTCACCTTGCTGATTCTACTGGCGTTCAGTGGCACGATGGCCGTGGCCTTTAAACGACTACGTCCGATTTTTCGCGAGCGAGGAAAAATTAATGCCGACGTTACCGGCCGATTGAACGAAACATTGGGTGGCATCCGCATCGTCAAGGCCTATACCGTTGAACGACGGGAGCAGCGAGTCTTCGCGGTCGGTGTCCATCGACTGCTTCGAAACGTGGCCAAAACGGTCACTGGAGTTTCAGCGATTGCTTCTGTTTCGATGTTGGTCATTGGGGCGATAGGCGTGCTTATGGTTCTGGTCGGCGGTCGAGCCATCCTAGCCGGAACCCTGACGCTCGGTGACTTTGTTGCTTACATCTTTTTCACGGGTCTAATGGCGGCGCCGCTGGTTCAAATTGCTTCTATTGGTACGCAGATCACCGAGGCGTTTGCCGGTCTCGATAGAATTCGTGAGATCCGTCAAATGGCGACCGAAGACCAGGAGGACGTGATGCGTCAACCTCTGCCCAAGGTGCACGGTGACGTCCATTGCGAGCATATATGGTTTGAGTACACGGAGGGAGTGCCTGTGCTTCGGGACGTGTCGTTTGAGGCTAAGGCTGGAACGACCACGGCCCTCGTGGGGTCCAGTGGGTCCGGCAAGAGCACGCTCATTAGTTTGGTAATGGCGTTCAATCGACCCAAGTCAGGGAGGGTTACCGTAGACGGCTTGGATTTGGCACTGCTGCGACTGCAGGATTATCGTAAGCACCTTGGTGTTGTCTTACAGGACAACTTCTTATTCGATGGCACCATAGCCGACAATATTCGGTTCGCTCGGTCCGATGCCTCCCTGGATGAGATCTGTGAAGTGAGCCGTATCGCACACTGCGACGAGTTCGTTAGCGAGTTCGAAAACGGTTATGACACGGTTGTCGGGGAGCGTGGTGTGAAACTCTCTGGTGGGCAACGGCAGCGAATTGCGATTGCCCGTGCGGTCTTGGCTGACCCGCGCATTCTTATCCTCGATGAGGCGACTTCTAGCCTCGACAGTGAGAGTGAAGGATTGATTCAAGATGGGCTACGCAGTCTTCGACATGGGCGCACAACGTTCGTCATAGCGCATCGCCTCTCTACGATCCAGAGCGCAGACCAGATTCTCGTGATCGAGGGTGGTGAGGTCAGTGAGCGCGGAAGTCACGAACAACTGTTGGCGCTCGATGGTCGTTACCGGCAACTCTATGAGAAACAGTACAAACTCGAGAAGGATCGGTTTATTAATCCTGGTGAGGACTTCACGCCAGAACTGCCGACCTACCCTGCGGCGCCTAGTCGCGGTTCTACGGTGATCTAAGTTACACCTGCTAAAAGTAAGACTGAGACTCAGTTTAGGAGTAAGTCTAGGCGTTGCGTCTGCGTCGCTGACTACCTATAGTGACCGAGTGCTAAATGTGGTCCGCCTGGTCACATTCGTGGTGATGTTGACACCTGTCGGAGTCATTGCCCAAATCCCTTCCACGTCCCACGAGATGTACACCGCATGGTGCGCAAGTTGTCACGCGGAAAACGGTACCGGCCAAGTTGACGTGCCCACTGTGACGGTCGAGCCAATGGACTTTACTGATTGTTCAGTAACAACGCCGGAACCAGACGCCGATTGGGAGCTAGTGATCGCACAAGGTGGTCCTGTGGCCGGACTGTCATCGCAAATGCCGGGATACGGCGATTCACTGAGCGGAGGTCAAATACATGCGCTTATTAGCTACATTCGTACATTTTGTTCGGAGCCTGGTTGGCCGCTTGGAAATGTGAATTTCTCGAGGCCGATCTTTACGGAAAAGGCGTTTCCTGAGAATGAAGTGGTCATCTTGCCATCAGTGTCGCACGGTGACGAAGAAAATGGTGGGCAGGGGGTAATTAAGGCAGTCTATGAACGTCGGTTCGGCACCCGGGGCCAGTTCGAAATTAGTGCGCCGTGGCAAATAAATGCCGTTGGTGGTCGCTCAACCGGTCTCAATGACGTCACGCTCGGAGCGAAGTATGTACTACATGCGAATTCAGCGTCGACACGAATTCTGAGTGGGGGAGTTGAGGTGAAAATACTCACTGGAACTAAAAACCAGGGTGATGGAGGTAACACAACAGCGTTAGAGCCGTATCTATTGGCCGGCTTTGCAGTCAGTGATTTTTCACTGCAGACCGAGTTGAAGATTGAG
>DASCOS010000033.1 GCA_036012125.1 Vicinamibacterales bacterium
CGCCACGACTGCACAACGATGTTGGGGGAAAGGTCCGGATGCATGATCTCGTCCCAGCCGACCATCTTCTTGCCATGCTTGGTGAGGATCTTCTGCAGGCGGCGATTGAAAAACGACTGTAGCCCATGATTGTCTTCGAGCCCTTGCTCACTAATGAACGCCTGGATGTCAGGGTTGCCGTTCCATTGGTTGCCATTGACCTCGTCACCACCGATGTGAAAGTAGTTGTCAGGAAACAATGCCGCCATTTCGGCGATAAATGCCTCCAGAAACTCATAAGTTTCATCACGTGTTGGGTCCATTGATGGATCCTGGATTCCCCAAGTCTCAATTATCTCGTACGGACCTGGTGCGCTTGCCAGCTCTGGATATCCGACAAACCAACTCGTCGCGTGGCCGGGCATGTCGAACTCCGGCATCACCCGAATTCCACGATCGCGCCCATAGGCAACGAGATCCTGGATTTCGTCTTGCGTGTAGTAAAAGCCTCCAGAACCGAGCTCGTGCAATTTGGGGAATATCCTGCTCTCAACTCGAAATCCCTGGTCTTCCGAGAGGTGCCAATGCAGAACATTGAGCTTCACTGCCGCCATGGCATCAAGGTTGCGCTTCATGACATTGATTGAAAGGAAATGGCGGCCCGGATCGATGAGCAAGCCGCGCCACGGAAAACGCGGCACGTCACGAATTTCCACACCAGGAACGATGAAGTCCTCCGGCTCAGGTTCGAGACCTGAGATTGTGGAAGGCCTATCAACCGCAGCTACAGCGGTAGCCGGGACAGCGACCTCAACAAGTTGCAGGAATGTTTCGATGCCACGCAGAACACCGTACGGGGTCGGGGCACGCAGTGCAGCGCCAACTGCATCGACTTCGAGCGTGTACGACTCGTCCTCGATAGCGCGTTGGACCCCCGGCACAGATTCAAAGTGTTCAATCAATAAGGTAGCGCGGTCAGAGCCCAGGCTTGTCTCAATAGGAATGGGGATCCCTGTTTGCCGGCCAAGACGTTCGAGAAGACGCAACGCGGCACGGTAAACCCTCGGACTGGCAGGCCCAGAGGGACCACGTAACGCAACCGTGAAGGTTCGATCGATCGGCAACGGCGTGCCCCGGAAACGCACGGACTCCGGGACTGGCATCAAATTACGACGAATAGAAGTAAGGTCAGGTCCCTGTATTGATGCGGACGCAAAAATCACTGTTAAGACCACGCCACAGGGTCCGGCAAGCACGACAGCCGCGTGGCGCGTCAAGCGTGCACTATCTCTAACCGCGGATAGCTTCGCCAGCGACCTCGGGTAAAGTCCGGAAACTCAACCGGAGTGCTCCCGTTCGCCACCGAAATCTCGGTAAGTTCGCACACCGCACTGAGCGAAGCTGCCCAATAGACGTTGGTATCCGTCGGCAGGCCTTCGTTTAGGCATTTGATCAATCGGTAGTCCTCAAGGTAATCCATACCTCCGTGACCTGCGCCTTCCGATTGGTCGCGTAGCTCCTTGATAATTGGGTGCTCATACTGCTCCCGTATCCGGTCGAGATCATAGAGTTCATTTTCATACTCGTAGCCCTCACCATCGATCCACCGGTGACCACGACCAAAGTCGTCAAAATACACTCTATTGGGGTAGCCCTGAAAAATTCCCTTGGTACCCTGCAGCATGTGAATACGGCTATAGGGTCTCGGCAGGTTTGTATCGTGACTCAGATAGATGGTGCGGCCGTGCGCCGTCTTGATCAAAGAAACATTTACATCGCCAAGGGCATACTGCTCGTCGCGTCTAGGATCACTCTCAGGAAAGTTGGCTGTAGCGTACTCCTGCAAACCACGCGATGGGCTCGACATAGACACCAGGTACTCGAAACGATCACCGCGGTCAATATCCATGCAGTTAGCGATAGGACCCAAGCCATGCGTCGGGTAAAGGTTACCGTTACGCAAAATTGAATGCTCGCGTCGCCAGAGTCCTTCATTACGGTTTTCGAACTTGATGCCTCGAAGGTCGTGAAGGTAGCCACACTCGGCATGCAGCAATTCGCCGAACATCCCCTGTCGGACCATGTTAAAAACCATCAGCTCAGGACGGTCATAGTTGCAGTTCTCCATCATGACGCAGTGCTTGTTATATTTCTCGGCGGCTTCGACGAGCTTCCAACAATCCTCGATTGTGTAAGCAGCGGGAATTTCGCTAGCGGCATGTTTACCGTTCTCCATCGCAGCGAGCATGACCGGTACGTGCCACTCCCAGGGCGTTGCCGTGTAGACAAGGTCCAGGTCTTCTTCTTCGCACATACGAATGAAGTCCCAAGGCCCATCAGAGTAGCCAGTCGGTTCCGGGAAGCCAGCTTCGACAACTTGCCGCTGCCAGCGTTCAACCTTCTCGGGAATAATGTCGCAAACAGCGGACAGCCGAGCACCCGGGATACGCAGCAGGTTGCGGCAATGACCCGAACCCTGCAGTCCGACGCCGACATAGCCAACTCGGACGGTCTCGATCGGATCCGCCAACAGTGGGTGATGCGGCGCCATATCAAGCTGAGGTGCCTGCAGATGAATACGCCCCGATTCCGAAAGACCGGCAGGCAGGCCAATCCCGAAAGTTCCGTCTTTTCCTGGCTCGGTGGCTGCCTCGGCAAGCCCTGAGATGCCAACAACGGCGGCACCTAGACCTGCGGCCCCGAGTTTCATCAGTTCCCGGCGATCTAAGACTTCACGTGCTTTATTGAGTGAATAACTCTGGGTTCGTTGACCTCGTTTGTCGTCACTCCTCATACGCCGTTCTCCATCTGGCTACTTGCCTGAAACCCTCAACCTCGGTGATCTTAATCTCGTTGGTTTGAACTGCGCCAGTGATCCGGCCTCGGAATTAGTACCACTTCATATCTCAGTACCGTGATGCTGGCAAGAAGTCTTCTGGGCCATGGCATTCTGGACGCTCTCGTCTAGAAGAAAACAACATGCAACAAAACCGTCAAAACTAGGATGTCAAGACACCGGCCGTCGAAGAAATGGTCGCTAGCTGTTAGCACTAATTCCGGACACCGCGCTATCCGTGAACATACGCTCCCCTTACTAAATGAAAAACGCGAGCGTCGGGAGTGCGATCGAAACGACACTCAAACTCAGAAGAAGCATGATCGAGAAAACAATCCACGGCGGATGCCTTCACCAGGTTGATAGTGCAACCACCAAAGCCTCCACCCATCATCCGCGCACCAGCACACTCGTCCGAATAAGCAGCAACATCAACAAGAACTTCCAACTCAGCACAGCTCACGGCGTAGTCATCACGTAGAGAAACATGGGAGGCTCGCAACAGCGTACCAAGTGCCTCCGGTTCACCAGCAGTGATCGCCTTAGCGGCCTGTTGTACACGGTTGTTTTCAGTTACGTAGTGGCGCAGGCGCCGCCGCAGTACATCGTCATCAACGGCTGCAAGATGTTCCTCCTTGAGATCCCGAAATGAAGAAACTTTGTCGATGACACGTACCACCCTCTTCAGAGCAACGTGAGTTTCCCTCACGCGCATGCCGTAGGCACTATCGGCAAGCTGCCGACGTACGCCTGAATCAAGCAATAACCACACCCAACCCTTAAGGCTCGCCTCGATGTATTCATGACTTAAAGCGCGGAAGTCGACCAGCATAAGTTCTTTTCGGTGGGCGAATTGTGACGTGTACTGATCCATCAGGCCGGTTTTCACCCCGAGGTACTCGTGCTCAACACCCTGCGCGATGTGTACCAATTCGAGGTCATCGAGCGATATATCGAACGCGTGTCGTAGAGCGTTCAGCAAAGCAACTTCAAGAGCAGCTGAGGAAGACAAGCCGGCCCCCATTGGTACATTGCCGCCGATAAGAGCATCAAACCCAGCATCCACGGCTGTAAGCTCCGCGAACAGAAGTCCTGCCCCTAGTGGTATTCGGCCCCAATCCACAACTTCGTTTGCTATCGGATCTTCTAGTGACACTGTGGCTTCTTCGTTGAACGCCTCGCTATACACACGCATTTGTCGATCACCACGCGGGGACAGCGCCACCACTACCCAACGATCGATAGCACCAGACAGAGCCAAACCTTCATTGTAGTCAGTATGTTCCCCTATGACATTGATACGTCCCGGCGCCGAAGCAATCGCCTTCGCTGGCTGACCGTACCGCTCTGTGAAACCTACGGAGCACTGATCAACCAATTCCTCTAGCATCTCGACCGGGTGCTCAAGATCAGCCACGATACGTGTCAGGGACCGAGCCCGTCGCATCGTTTCCCTGCGACTCTTTGACGGCAAGCTCGATGATCGATCGCATCTCATCTTCGTGAGCGACGATGCTATCGAGTAAAGCGATCTGCACCCGTGCCCGATCGAGGTTATGGGCTTCACG
>DASCOS010000034.1 GCA_036012125.1 Vicinamibacterales bacterium
GGTAAGGAATTTAGATTCTAATGCACCAGTCCAGAGAGTTGAACCTTCCCCCCGACCAGCGGTAGACTCAAGCCGCAATCCGCACTTGCCCGTAGATTTTCGGTCTCCACATAAGTGCGAGTCCCCTTGGGGACGCCAACTTTGTGGAAAGCATTCTCACTCAATCGGCGGGGTCATTATGAAAGAACTTAATTATTTCATCATTCATAAAGTTGAGATCGTTTGAGTCGAATCCAGCTCCAGCTATGTGGCCCCACAGAGTAGGAATGATCCGCAACTCAACTCTTGGTATTTTCTGAGCCTCAGCTTTTAAAGCATCTATATGAAAATACATATCAGTCTCACTCGGCATATATAAAACTCTAGCCTTGATAGAGTTTAACGCTGCTGTGGCATTTCCATTAAAGCCCGGTGAGTTTCCAATATTATTATTCTGCCAAGTCCTTGCAAGAGCGATAAGATCATTGGCATCCCAAGTTAAAACACGCTCCTCGAACCAATCGATGACTTCTTCTGCAGAATTAAGCCCCATCTCCCTATAAAGTTCTTGCCTAAACCATTCTTGAGACCATCCCCAACTAGCCCAATGCGCTCCTCCAGCTCTTAGGCCCACTTCAGGAGGTTGTTTATAGTTCCCTTCCATAAACGCGCTATCAGCTTTAATCGCTGAAATAAACCCTTCTAATCGTATTTTTCCATGAGGGTATTCAACTGCTGATCCGGCTATTCCGACAATTGAATGAACAAACTCAGGATAACTAACGCCCCACTGGAAAGCTTGTTGAGCCCCCATAGAAAAACCTACAACAGCATGAATTTCTTCTACGCCAAACTTTTCTGTGACGAGCCGATATCCAGCTTTGACATTGTCCCTGATAGAGATCAAAGGGAAATTGGGCCCATTAAATGGTGCGGGCGTATTACTTGGAGAGCTTGATAAACCATTTTGAAACATGTCCGTTGCTACGATAAAGAATTTTTCTGGGTCTAGCGCCATCCCTTTTTTTATTAAGAAATCAAAACCATGATGGTCGCCTAGATATGCTGATGGAACGACTATCAGGTTATCTTTCTCTTCATTAAGTTTTCCATGAGTGACATAGGAAAGTTGTGCGTTCGTGAGGGTTGCTCCAGACTCTAATTGAAGATCGCCAAGATTAAACATTTTATGATTTCCATCTGCCAGTAGATGCGTGAAGGTCAAGCAAAACAGGAATAAGAATTTCCGTTTAATGTTCATATTTACTCGCACCCAATAGCAGGAAAGACTATCAGTGAGGCTAGATTCTACAACTGGCTGGTAGAGGGTTAAACGCGGGTTTGTTTAATCGCTCGGCTAACTGGCAATCCGCACGTTCCCCCGTATTTGTGGAGTTCGGCTCTCATCCGTTCGCTTCCTGGACCGCACGGTAGGCGTGCGCAATCGCCGCATTGGTATCGGATGATGCGCCGGCATCTGAATTGGCGATCGTAATTCGGCCGAACGGCTTGCGACCCTGCACCCAGGGCTTATCTTCTTCGGAACCGTAGGCCGGCTCCCACAGAAGGTCAGGGCTGTACGAGTACCCGTGCGGCCATCGATTCACGGTGATGCCAGTAATGTCGCGCTCCGCATCGAACCCGGCGCCTCCCAGCGCCTGGTCGAGCTGGTCGCGAACGTGATACTCGAACATTGAGAATGGCGTCTCAAGTAAACGCCGTCTGCCTGCGCGCCACTGCTCCGGTCCCTGGATATCGCCGAAGTACGGCACATAGCACATGTGCAGCACCATCGGGTCATCGGGCGATGCGCCGAAGCTGTAGTTGCCGAGTGACACAGGATAGTCGAGTTCGACCTGCTTGAAAAAGTCGTTGGTGTAGAAGACGAAGCTGATGCCGAGTTCCGCAAACCAGTGCCAGTTCGGAATCATCACCTTCGTGTAGGTGAGTGGAATCTTGACGTTGTACGCCAGTCCCTGCCGCTGGGTCTCGGGTAGTTCCGGACATATATAGGGAATCGCACTGTTGTAGCAGGCCAGAATGCATTTCCTCGCCCGCACGGCGTGGACATCTCCCCCATGCACATACGTCACGTCGACAGCTCTCGAGTCCGCTGTGTGTTCGACGTTGACGACGGTGCTATTCAGACGGATGCCGAGATCTGCACCCTCCTGATCGAGCAAGGTGTAGTCAAGGTGAGCCGTTACGCTGTCCTCCATCGTGCTACCGGGCAGCGCTTCAGGAATCAGCTTTCGAACCAGCAACCTGGCAACAGAAGCGTTGCCGTCCGGGAAGTGAAAGATGTAGGGCTCACTGCCCCGGCCACCTTCTCGCTTCACTGTGTGCTCGAGGCCAGGCATGCCGCCACCGTCGGAGTATCCAAGGATGTAGATTGCCGGCACTTCGTCCATGCCGACGCACCAGTAACTCATGCCCCATCGTTGGTACATCTCCAGTACTTGCTCATCGACTCTCACGTAATCGCGCAGGTAAGTCCGGTAGCTGATCCTGCTGAGCAGGCCGACCTTTTCTTCGCGTGACATTCCCGGAAGGTAATCGACCTCGGCGCTAAACGCGCGAACGAGATCCGCCTTGGCCTTGTCACTCATTGGCGTTTCAGCCGCAAACTCCTCCCAGGGGCGACTACCGTAGCCGCGGACCAACTTGCGCTCACCGTAGGTTCCGCTGTCGTACGCGATGGCGTAGGACAGATTCAGTGAATTGTAGAGTTCTTGATTGTAGTAGTCGTAAAAGCGCTCGACGTCGATGCCAATATCTTTCAGCAACTCTTTGGAAACGTCCGCATACCCGGACGGCGTGTCGATGGATTCGGTACCGCCGTAGGCAATTCGAGTCTCGCTACCCACCTGGAATTCGTTGCGCTTGGCGTGGCCACCGAAATCGTCATGATTGTCGAGGACCAGGATGCTGGCCCTGGGATATTCCCTTCGGAAAAAATGTGCCGCCGAAAGACCACTGATGCCACCACCAACGACAACCAGATCGTATTCCCGCTCGGGAGCGCCCCTCGGCCAAGTCATGCCGGATACCCGCGCGTGCATGGTCTCCCATGAACCGTCGTGGCTGCCACGAAGGCCAGTCTTGGCAGGCGGGTAATAGTCGGTGCCTAGCTGAAAGTTCGATGCATCGGCGCCGAATACGTCCGTCCACGGATTCAAGAGCGACGCGCCGATTGCAACCTGGGTGCCGTTCAGGAAATCGCGTCGAGTAATTCTCCCTTTCATTGCCCCTCCACCCTGACTATACAGGAAAGAACTGGTCGACTAACTGGCAAGACTAACTTCGTCCTCTATGCGAATACACCACTAAACGTGTACTGGATTGATTATCATTGTAGCAACTGAAACAGACCCGGGAGAAACACGATGATAACTACTAAGCGGAACTTGATGACAGTTACTGCGGCTGTAACCGCATTGGTGTTCACCGGATTTTCGACCGGTGCACAGCAACAGAGTGACGAGCCGCCCGAGATGGGTTTCTTTCTCACTAGCGTCGGCCTCGGTGATGGCGGCAACTTGGGCGGCCTGGCAGGCGCTGACGCACATTGCCAGGCACTGGCCAACGCAGCAGGTGGCGGTGGGCGCACATGGCGGGCCTATTTGAGCACTCAGGGACCAGGCGCGGTCGATGCTCGTGACCGAATAGGGTCAGGACCCTGGGCAAATGCAGATGGCCTGGTTGTGGCCACCAGTGTAGAAAACTTGCACTACGACAACTCGAATTTCAACTGGGAACACACTCTGGATGAGAATGGGGCTCAAGTCGCCTCGCGCATAGACGGGGACCCCGACTTTACGGAACACGACGTTCTAACCGGCTCACAAATTGATGGCACTGCTTTTCCGGCGGGTGAAGACCAAACGTGTCACAACTGGACCAGCAATGACGAGGGCAGTGCAAGAGTAGGCCATGCCGACCGCTACTCTTTCACGACGCCAGGCTCTCCCTGGAATTCTTCCCACGGGACACCGGGTTGCACGCAAGAGAATCTCGTCAGCGTTGGAGGGGCAGGCTTGCTTTACTGTTTTGCCACCAACTGACCTAGGGGGCAGGGTTCAAGACATGAAGTCCATGCGCTTAGAACCGTGAAGGATTGTCAGGATGGCCAAAGCTGGCACGAACAACTTAGCATCCTCCTGTTCTTGAAGTGTTGGTCAGCATTCCATTTGGAGCAAGGCTGTATTTCCTATGAGTAACGAGGCGAACCAGGTCAGGCACGAACCCACATTGGGTCAGGCCCTGACACCAGTGGCCCTGTTGATCGGCTTACTCGCGTCGTCCGTGTACTTGTTCGGAGACAGTTCTTCTTCAGGTCCGAACCAGATCGCCCTCATTTTTGCCGCCGGCCTAACGATCATTATTGCCATCAGAAATGGTTACACCTGGAAAGAAATGGAACGAGGCATGGTGGGTGGAATCTCACTGGCCATGGGGGCGCTCCTGATTCTTCTCGCGGTTGGATCACTGATCGGCACATGGATTTTGGCTGGCATCGTGCCAACCATGATTTATTACGGGCTTCAGATTCTCTTCCCGACCATCTTCTATGGTGCAGCGGCCGTGATTTGTGGCCTGGTCGCACTGGCGACTGGTAGTTCATGGACAACCGCCAGCACGATTGGCATTGGCTTGATGGGGGTGGCTGTGACCCAAGACCTGAATCTCGGATTAGCAGCCGGCGCAATCATTTCAGGGGCTTACTTCGGGGACAAACTGTCGCCCTTATCGGATACGACAAATTTAGCTGCGGCGATGGCCGGTGCTGACTTGTTTACACACATCCGACATATGCTGTGGACAACGACACCGAGTTTCCTTATTGCCGTTGGGTTCTTTGTCATTGCTGGATTCGTGGGCGCACAGCCTGCACCAACGGACAACCTGGAGGTCGTCCTCCGTGATTTAGAGGCGCAATTTTCCATCGGCCTGCATCTTCTGCTCCCCGTTATTCTTGTCATCGTCCTGGTACTGAAGAAAATGCCGGCGTTTCCGGCAATTTTTCTGGGCGCATTAGTCGGCGGGCTTTTCGCAGCAGTGTTTCAACAGGCAACCGTCCTCACCTACGTGGGCGAAACAGATCTACCGAGGTCCGTGGCTCTGATCAAGGGTGTCTGGATTGCCATGTTCGATGGCTTCGTGCTGAATTCTGGGAATGCCACGCTCGATGAGTTGCTCAGTCGCGGGGGGATGTCCAGCATGTTCGGGACAATCTGGCTCATCATGACCGCGATGATGTTTGGCGGCGCCATGGAAGCAAGCAGAATGTTGCAGAGAATCGCAGACGGTATTTTGAGCTTCGTTCGCGGCACGGCCAGCCTCATTGCAGCCACCATCGTGACGTGCATCAGCACGAACGTTATCGCGTCCGACCAATATATTTCCATCGTGCTCCCGGGCCGAATTTTTCGGGCCGAATACCGGAATCGTAAACTGCACCCAAAAAATCTGTCACGAACGATTGAAGATTCCGGCACCCTGACATCACCACTGATCCCCTGGAATACCTGTGGGGCCTTTATGTCGCAAGCACTCGGCGTGGCCACGTTGACTTACCTGCCATTTTGTTTTTTTAATCTGATAAGCCCTCTAATAGCAGCCATTTACGGGTATGCAAACTTTACGATTGAAAAATTGGAGGCGTCCGACTCCGACGAACCTGAGGACATTGAACACGCCCTCGGACCGCGGTAGGCTCCAAACCGACTCAGCGCATTTCCCTGGATTTTCGGCGTTTATCTGGTAGTGGTAGGATTGTCCCTCGCGAATTCGCTAAATGCTGAAGCCGCCGGGCGATGGGGCCGAGAACACGGGCCACTGAACGCCTGGTCGATGGGAGAGAGACCATGTCATCGTCACGATACCTAATAACCACATTGCTAGTGAGCGGTGCGCTCGTAGTTGGTGGGTGCGCCACCGAGCCCGAGCCCACCGCCGAACCCGCTCCGCCACAGGGCAACATCATCACGGGTGAAGGCCTACCGAACCCGACCTCGACCGTAATCGAGAATTGGGGCGACCTGCCCGAAGGCCGCGAGTGGGGCTCGACCGCCGGCATCGACATCGACCCGTTCGACGGCCAGGTCTGGGCTTACGAGCGTTGCGGCGCCGGCAACTTCGGTGCCGGAGCGGCGGTCAACTGCGACTCCAATCCTGTTGACCCGATCTTTAAGTTTGACCGCACCACTGGGGAAGTCCTGGAGAACTTCGGTGGAGGCGTCATGGTCACGCCGCACGGCATTCACGTGGATGCCGAGGGAAACGTTTGGGTGACCGACTTTGCGGTGAACGAAGAGGGAACCAAAGGGCATCAGGTCCACAAGTTCAGCTCCTCGGGCGAGCTGCTGATGAGCCTCGGCACTGCGGGCCAGGCGGGGAGCGGCCCGAACCAGTTTAACCAGCCGAACGACGTGGCCATCGGACCGGACGGCAGCATCTATGTCGGGGACGGACACAACGGCCAGGGCATGACCACTGGACAGGCAATGGCCGCAGGACGTGAAGCGGGCTCCACCGGCCGCATCATGAAGTTTTCGGCCGACGGTACGTTCATTAAAGAGTGGGGACAGATCGGGACGCTACACGGCGAGTTCCGCACACCCCACGCGTTGGCGTTCGATTCTGCAGGACGCCTCTTCGTGGCCGACCGAGGGAACCATCGCATCGAGATCTTCGACCAGGACGGCAACTATCTCGACTCCCGTTACTCCTACGGGCGCATCAGCGGTATCTTCATCACCGGGGACAACATGCTGTATGCGATCGACTCCGAGTCGAGCGGGACGAGCCATCCAGCCTGGAGCAACGGTGTGCGCATCGGGCCCTTGAACGAGGACCGCATCACGGGCTTCATCCCGCCGTTTGATTCGGATTCACGGCCCTACCAGGGCGCAGCTGGCGAAGGCATCGCGGTCGACGCAGACGGCAATGTGTATGCTGCCGAAGGCCCGAACTCACTCAGCTGGGCTGGTGGAGCGTTCACCAAATACGCGGTCGGTCAATAAAGTACTCCGTGGGCGCTCCAGTCATACACGGCTGGAGCGTCCTACCCATGCTCGCTGGACTCGCCCTTATCGACGGCGTGGTAATCGCGGCACCGTAATAGGGCCCGCCGCTTCTACCTGAGACCAGATCCGACGACCCACCCTGTCGGCCTCGGCGATGATGCTGTCCTCATCCATCGTGAGGACCTCACGGTTGCGCATGACGAACTGGCCATCCACCATCACGGACTCGATGTCGGACGGTTGCCCGTTGTGAATCCACGCGGACACGATTCGCCCAGCTGGCACGAGGTGGGCGCGTTGTGTGTCCAGTATGATCAGGTCTGCCTTTTTCCCGACCTCGAGCGAGCCAAGGTGTGCTTCCTGACCGACGGCTCGCGCACTGCCTAGCGTGGCGTCGTCAAGCATGTCTTCCGGCTGCGGCCGTGTGCCGGGAAACGGGTCATCGCGTGAGATGCGTTCCGTCAGAAGGGCGACCTTCATGACCCCGAACATATCGTTGGTATTGTTGTCGGTGCCGTTCGCGATCGGACACCCCGCCTCTCGGAGTTTCGCAATCGGGGGAATAACCCCTCGGTTCGCGGCCATGTTGGCCTGATGCGAAATCACGGTACCGGTGCGCCCGAGCAAGGCGATGTCGGCATCGCTGACATAGCGGCAGTGCGCCGCAAACAGCCGAGGGCCGAGGAACTCATGTTGATCAAGAAACGCCGGCGGACGCATTCCGTGGTGTCGCACCATGAATTCGACCTCCGCGACGCTCTGCGAGAGGTGAATGGTGTATCCCAGGTCGTGTTGCTCCGCGAACGCGCGGATGGCACGCAGTAGTTCAGGCGAGGAGGTCTCAGCCAGGGCGGCTGCCGGAAACACACTGATGCGTCCCTGATTCGCGCCGTGCCACGTCGTGAACAGGTCGCTGATCCGCTGCAAACCTTCGTCCCTCCGTCGGGCTGAGAACCTGGGAGTGTCGCTGTTCGCGAGCCCACCCGGGGACATCGGCCCAGCCACATTCTCGCTGTCACGGACCGACTCCGCGAACACACAGCGCAGGCCTGTCTGCGCCAGTGCCGCGGCGGAGCGACTGATGTTTCCGGTGTATTCCACAATCGTGGTGGTCCCGGTCCGGATGGCTTCCAGAGCCGCAACGGTCACCATCAGCGTGGCCTCTTCCCCCTCGAGGAGACTGCCGGGCCGAACGGCCAGGCGTGCGGAATTCGGAAATCCGAAGTCTTCGTTGAACCCCCTAGCGAGGACAGCCCCCATATGGGCATGACAGTTGATGAGACCGGGGAGTAACGCCTTGCCCCGTCCGTCGTAGACATCGGCGTTGGGATGCGTTTCGAGCGCCTGGTCGGTGGGACCGATTGCCACGATGCGGTCATCTTCGACCACGAGTGCCACGTCATCTTGCACTCCATCGGGACCGATGACGGTGGTATGAGCGAAGACCACGGTCCTACTCGAGGTGGCCTGAGCTCGAAGGTCGCGTTGCCCGAGAAGGAATGCCGCGGCACCGGCACCGGCGAGCATTTGCCGACGGCTGAAGGTGCCCTCCTTCTGTGATGACTGCGAAGACGACTTAGAATTACCGGTCAACTTAGCCATGGTGCATTACCTCGCTTCGGCCGATGCTTGTCTCGGGCCGCACTCGAATCCGGTCAATAGGACACAAAATCAATCTTCCGCACATTTCCTTCGCTATCAACCGCATATCCATCAGGTGCCCCACCCTCCCAGGTTAGGTCAGGCAAGAGAGCGTGTAGCTCCCGCCGGTGGTCCTGAACTATTTCCTGGTTTGTGCGTTTGTAGGCCACGTTGTCCCATTCGTGTGGGTCAAGGTCGTGGTCGTAGAGTTCTTCCAGGTTGACATCGGGATAATAGATATAGCGGTAACGCTGGCTTCTCACGGCGTGCCCCACCACCGGTTCCTCGGTCCACGTGAACTGATAACTGGTCACCACTGGTGGAGTCGTCGCGTTGGGTTCTGTGAGTTGAGGAACCAGGCTTCTTCCATCCAGGTGTGCAGGCCGTTCATAGCCAGCCAGGTCAACCAGTGTGGGATAGAGGTCCATTAAGCTCACCGGTTGACCGCTGGTCGTGCCGGCCTGGGTCACTCCGGGCACGGACATCAGCAACGGTACGCGAGTGGACCGTTCCCAGAGGGTGAATTTCTCGATGTTTTCCTTTTCCCCCATATGCATGCCGTGGTCAGACCACACCATCAGGATGGTATTTTCGGCGTAGGCCGAATTCTCCAACGCCTCCAACAGTCGGCCGAGCATGGCGTCGGCAAACGTGATCGACGCAGCATAGGACTGGACCACCTTCTCCCATTGCTGGTTCTCCACCACCCACTGATGGATCCACCGACGCCCATGGTCGAAAGCGTCCTCAAGGTCATCTGCCTTGACCTCAGGGAGGACGATGTCTTCCAAGGGATACAAGTCAAAATATTTCTGAGGTACCTCCCAGGGGTCGTGCGGTTTCCACGTCCCCACCCCGAGAAAAAATGGCCTGTCGTGTTCCTGGCTGAGCTGGTAACGAGCCCAGTCCATAACATGATAGTCAGCCATTTTTTCGTCTTGGACCGTCACTGGACCCCACGTCCACCAGCCGCCCTCGCCACCGGGTCGGGTCGAGTTGTCGACCTCGGGAGGGTAAATCACGTCGTTGGACGCCCGAATCTGGTAGGGGTGGGAGATGTAGGAACTTGGGTAATAGAAGTCCCAGTTGTCCGGTTCGACCTGGCTCGTGGGTGCCCATGGTGGGGCCTGGCTGTGATAGAGCTTTCCGGCGCCCAGGGTCTTGTAGCCACGATTCTTGAAAAACTGTTCAAGGGTCTCCACCTGCTCCAGCCCCTCAAAGCCTCGCCACTCGGGGCCATCTCCCCAGAACACATTCTCCGCTCCTGACCGAGCGTGATGGACGCCGCTGAGGATGGCGGTTCGGGTAGGCGCGCAGGCCGGAGCCGGGGTGTGCGCGTTGGTGAACACCATGGAAGAGGCTGCCAGGCGGTCCAGGTTCGGGGTGTGAACCTTCATGCCTGGATGACCGTTCATAAACCCGACCCAGTCATTCAAATCGTCCGCCGCGATGAACAAAATGTTGGGCTTCGAGTTCCTACTTGGGACTTGCGTGGTTCCACAGTTAGTGCCTACAAGAACCAGTGCCACTAGCACGATAAGTTTGAGCATAGGCAGCATTCCTAGTGTGTGTTTATCCATGACCCGACGCTCCCTTAATTGTGCCCGACAATCGTCGTCCCTGAATCCATCGGGTTAACCGGTCTGCCACAGCTTCCAGCCGATCTTCTGATACTCCTCGGACAGCACATTCCCAGACTGTCATTGTTCTCCAGCCACGCGCCCGCAACTCTTTAAGTGTCCTGGCATCGACAGACCGATTGCGATCAATCTTCTTGCGCCAGAACACCCTGTTGGATTTTGGCCACCTGAACAGATGACAGCCATGTCCGTGCCAGAAACACCCATGCACGAACACGACCGCCTTGTAACGCCGAAACGTGAGGTCAGGCTTGCCAGGCAATGCCGGTGAATTACACGTTCCTGGGTGCAAAAATCGAAGAAGTCGAGCGGCTCTTCTGCTCGCCTCGTGGTGTCGTCGTAGAGTTCACGCCACTGGTTCAGGAACGGTGACCAGAATGTCCGGCTCCACCGACCCGTCCTGATTAGCGGTGCTTCCAACGCTTCTTGTTCAACACGGGAAAGATGCCCGGCAGTCAATACTCCTGCCCTGCCTACGGCGGTTATGGCTTTCCGCATTCTGCGGAGCTGCCACTGTCGTGATGATAGAGGTATGACAAGGAGGCATAACAAACCGATAAAGACACTCGCAATCAGCCGAAGAAACCAGATGCGGACATCTATGGAAAGTGTCGCATTCTGCTTAACGGAGTCTGAAACATCGTCAGGCACGGTCACCTTGACGCTTACCTCGTCATAGAACCGTGCCTTGATCCTGCCAAGCCAATCCCGGGGGGGCGGGACGAGTGCGAAGGTGACAGTGTAGGTGCCGGGGAGTAGGTCGTTAGTCACGTAGCGACCCTCACTATCTGTAATCTTAGGAGGGTCAACCACGACACTACCGTCTTCGCTCCTTACGGAAACGGAGACGTTCTGTAGCTCAGCTCCACTTTCTGTGAACCAGGTAACCACGCCCTCAAGCGGGGCTTGGGCAAACGCGGCTGCCGGCAACATCAGTAAAGACAGCGCGACAAAAAGCGACTTCGACAGTTGCATCGCGTTAGAACAATCGAGCTTATGCCAGCGGGCTTACGTCTGGGAGACTGAGAAAACCGTTCCCTGGGAAGAGAGACAACCGGTAGCAGTTCCAAGCCTTAACGGAACCTCAAACCCAACCGAAAGTCTCGCTCCACCGGTCAGCATACCGCGAGATGGACAAGGCAGGGGAACAGGAATGTAGGTATCGAGGAAATGGTGCGAGTTTCCCAGATTTGCACAGAGAATGCCACCGTCAAGAAAACTCTGACCTATAAGATGTTGCGAACCGCCGCACACGAATGCCAAAGGGCAGGTCCACATGGACACAGTCGTTCTTTTGAGCAGTTCATCTTTCGAACCGTCCCCCCGACTCCCTCAAAAGCGGCTTGATGAACATCAAGTAACCCAGAATGCCAAACACCATAGCAGGAGCGACCTCATAGATGATTGCGCCCCAACCAAGCGCTCTCCAGCCCAACGCAATCGCCGTGCAACTGGTCATGACCAGCAGAGCCTTGGTCTCCGTGAGTTTCTCACCGAGGGCATAAAGAATGATCAGCGGAGCGAAGGCCGCAGCCAGTACAGACCACGCATACAGCACGAGCACAAAGACACTGTCTATCCCGAACAGTGAAATGGCCAGTGCAACCATGGTGACGACTGCCGTCGCGAACCTCCTGAACCACACAGAACCCCCTCTCTGACCGGCGATGTCTTCCGTCAGGGCCGCACTGCACCCGAGAATCTGGGAGTCAGCAGTCGACATCGAAGCCGCAACAATTCCGGCCAGCACCAGGCCGACAAGAATCTCCGGCAGCAGCGCTGTGGTCATCATCGGCAGCGCCAGCTCAGGGTCGAATGCCGAGGTGTCAGGAAAGATTAACCTGGCGCTCAGGCCGACCGAGAACGTCAGGACGCAAAACGCGAAGTAGGCACTGTAGTAATACGTCCGCGCTTTTCTCATGTGCCCCGGGTCATCAAGGGCCATGAACCGGATCATGACGTGAGGTTGCGCGATGATTCCCACTCCCCCGGCGACATAGCCCAGAATGAAAAGCGCGATGGTCAGGACACCGTTACCTACAGTGGCAGGGAACAGATTGAGATAGGTTGGTGACACATTCCCGAGACGAGCAAAAAACGCCTCGACTCCACCAATCTCCTGGACCCCGACGACAAGCATCATGGCCATGGCGAGAAACATCACCACCACCTGGGCGGCATCCGTCCAGATGGATGCACGGATTCCCCCGGTGAGGCAGTAAAGCAGGACAAGCACGCTGCCGAGAATCGCCCCGATGCTGTAGTCCCAGCCGAAAACCACATACAGCGCCTTGCTGCTCGCGTTGAACTGAGCCGCGGCATAAGCTCCCAGAAAGAGCACGGTGATGATGCCCGCCAGAAGGCGGACCTTCCTGAAATCATCTCCCCCCCAGGTCGCAACAAGGGAACCAAAGCTGAGATTGCTTCGCTGTTGCGACACCGCCCGCATCTTCGCGTGGATGAAAAAGCTGGCCAGAAAATCACCGGCCATCCAGGCGAACATCACCCAGAGCGATTCGAGCCCGCTGGCATAGGTGTAGCCGATGGCCCCGATGAACATGTAGCCACTGTTGTTGGTGGCCATCGCAGAGAGACCAACGAGCCAGGGACTGACCGAGCGGCTGGCGACCAGGTAGTCAACGCTGCTCCTGTCGCTGCGAAGCGTCGAGGCGACGCCGATGGCAACAAACATCGCCAGGAAGATGACGAAGCTCGTGATGATCATGGTCGGCTCTTTACACCCACGCCGCTTCCGGTGGCGGCGCGGTGCAGACCTAGATCCTACAGCTGCCTAGCGGGGAATGGAATGCGGCAGCCTGCCACTCAGCCGGCAAACGCCGCGAGGTGTACGAGGCTGTCTTCCACGAGGAGCGCCCCACTGGTCGCATCATTCCCGCCGAAACGGGCGTCCCATCCCATCCCGACGCTCGGCCACCCCTTCCAGGAGCCGGCACAGAGATGCTCGATGAGGTCCTCCGGGGAGCGTCGAGTCCTGTCCGCCGGCTTCCCCTTCTCGATCGCATCGATGGCCCAGCTCCGAACGAGTCGTGGACTGAACGTGCGCCACGTGGAGCTGGCATCGAACAGTTCCACGCCACATTCGTGCCCATCCAGCGTGAAGACCGCTCCGACCTGATGCTCCACCGGAGTGCACCGGTCCACGAACCTGTCCAGGCGATTGCTCCGGTCGGCGTAGATATCCTCCATCGCGTCAGTGTCTGAGGACACCCCCATGCGCTGCGCCTTCTGCGAGATCTCATCCCACACCGCACCCTGGTCCGCACGGGGAGGCTGTTCCATACGCAGCTGCTGCGAAACGTGACGCATTTTGGTTGCCCGCGCCGTCTGGTGCATCATGTGGTCGCTTGTCCTGAACACGCCAGGCCGAGTGGACCATCGGCCCTGCTCAACACACGTCACCGGAATCGTCGTCTTGGATTTTGGTGCCACCATGATGCTCAGGTTCACGATGCGATTCTGCTTTGCCCCGAGCAGCTGTTCCCCGTCCACAATCAGCACCGGCAGCGAACCCTTGTTGATTACGTGCAGTTCCGGTACACGTCCGGAATCGGAAACCTCCTGAACCGAGCACTCACCACGGGCGAGCGCCTCCGCGAGCGTGAGATACTGCGCCTTCCCCGCTGCCGGATACAGTAACGGTGTCATGCCGAGCCGGTCCTCCGTGAGCGTGTCCCCGCGTTGAACCTGTCGTAAAGCGATTTTGATTGTCTCCATATTGCCCTCCTTGGCCATGAATCAACAGATGAGAATACCCAGAGGGCGTGACAGACTAGGTCATTCTTGTTTTCGAACCGCTGGTAATACAATTGTGCAGAGCTTCAGACTCTGACCACCGACCTGTTCCTGGAGCTTCCCGACACGAGGCCACTCACCATGCTCAACCAGCTCACGAAATACATCGTCTACACCGCCATCGTGACGCTCTGCGGTGGAATTCACCTTGCCGCACAGACTGCGCCCGGACCGGAGCTCACCCTGGAGCGGGTCTTCAGTTCTGACGAGCTCATCCCTGAGACCTTCGGCCCGGCACGCTGGCTCGCTGACGGTTCGAGTTACACCACGGTGGAGCCATCAGCAGCATCGGCAGTTGGCCAGGACATCGTGCGGTATGACGCGGCCACCGGGAGCCGGCAGGTCCTGGTCTCATCAGCCAGGCTGATTCCTGAGGGTCACACCACGGCGCTTGAAATCGATGACTACCGCTGGTCACCCGACGGCCGTTTCTTGCTCCTCTTCACAAACAGTCGACGCGTGTGGCGACAGAACACCCGGGGGGATTACTGGGTCATCGACCGTGAGACCTGGGCAATGCACCAGCTCGGCGGCGACGCCCGACCTTCCACACTCATGTTTGCCAAGTTTGCGCCCACCGGGAGACGGGTCGCGTATGTTCGCGAGCACAATCTTTACGTCGAAGCGTTTCCGGAAGGTCAGGTTCAGCAACTGACCAGTGACGGGTCGGACACCCTCATCAACGGCACCTTTGACTGGGTCTACGAGGAGGAACTCGGTTTACGCGACGGATACCGATGGAGTCCCGACGGACGGTTCATCGCCTACTGGCAACTCGACAGCAGCGAGGTGCGCAACTTTACCCTGATCAACAACACCGATTCGCTCTATCCGCAATTGGTCACGATTCCGTATCCGAAAGCCGGTGAGAGAAATTCCTCCGGTCGCATCGGCGTGGTCAGCGCCGAGGGTGGCGAGACGCAATGGATGGAGGTGCCTGGTGACCCGAGTAATCACTACATCGCACGGATGGACTGGGCTTACAGCTCTGAAACCATCGTGCTCCAGCAGTTGAATCGACTGCAGAACACGAATCGGGTAATGCTGGCTGATGCGGAAACAGGAGAGGTGAATACCCTGCTGACAGAGCTGGACGAGGCCTGGCTCGACGTCGGCAACGACCTCCGCTGGCTGAACACGGGAGCGGAATTCACCTGGGTCAGTGAGCGTGACGGCTGGCGCCATGTGTATCGTGTCTCGAGGGACGATGGAGACCCCATCCTCATCACCCCGGGAGACTTCGACGTCATCAGTGTCGAGGCCGTGGATGAGCCTGGTAACTGGCTTTACTTCATCGCCTCGCCAAGCAATCCCACGCAACGATATCTGTATCGGACCGCACTTGATGGACAGACCGAGCCGGAACGGCTCACACCTGCGAACGCTGCAGGAACGCACCGATACGACATCGCCCCTGGCGCCAGCTGGGCTTTTCACACCCACTCATCTTTTGGGACGCCTCCCGTCGTCAACGTGGTGAGGCTGCCCTCCCACGAGATAGTACGCACACCGGTGACCAACGCAGCGCTCCGCGCGAGCCTGTCGACACTTGAACGCGGCACTGTGGAGTTCTTCCGCGTTGATATCGGCCAAGAGGTTGAACTGGACGGCTGGCGGATGATGCCTCCGGATTTTGACCCGACGAAGCGGTATCCAATTCTCTTTCATGTTTATGGCGAACCCGCCGGGCAAACCGTGTTAGACCGCTGGGGTGGAGACCGCTATCTCTGGCATCTCCTCTTGACGCAACGTGGGTATCTGGTGGTGAGCGTTGACAACCGGGGCACCCCGGCACCACGGGGTCGGGCCTGGCGAAAAAGCATTTACCGGCAGATCGGCATTCTGGCGAGCGCTGACCAGGCCGCGGCAGCCCGCGCAATTCTCGAGTGGCCTTACGTCGACCCGGCAAGGGTCGGTATCTGGGGCTGGAGTGGCGGGGGGTCCATGACGCTCAACATGATGTTTCGACATCCCGACATCTACCAGACCGGAATATCGGTGGCACCGGTCACCAACCAACGCTTCTACGACACGATTTACCAGGAACGTTACATGGGTTTACCTTCAGATAACGAAGCTGGTTTTACACACGGGTCGCCGATCACCCACGTCGACGGCCTAGAGGGGAACCTGCTTCTCGTACACGGAACAGGGGACGACAACGTTCACTATCAGAGCTCTGAAGCGCTCGTGAACGCACTCATCGAAAAGAACAAGGTGTTTACAATGATGGCGTATCCCAATCGGACGCATTCTATTCGGGAGGGTGAGAACACCTCGAGGCACCTCTTCGAACTGCTGACCCGGTATCTGGAACAGCACCTCCCTCGAGGCCCATCGCTTCAGTGAGCTTACTGTCGATCACCACAAACTGCATCTCAGCCCTACACTAGACCGGATGAGCCAGATGAAATCACTCGACCTCGTATTGCGAGAACTTGCGGAAACGCTCAGAATCGAGCGACCCCTGACGGTGTTGGATGTCGAAACAACAGGCACCAACACCAGGCGTGACCACGTTGTTCAGTTCGCGGCATCCTCAGTGACCCCCAGCGGCGAGGTCACGCACATCAACGAATTCATCAACCCGGAGATGCCGATTCCAGCTGAAGTCACGGCCATTCACCACATCACTGATAGTGACGTGAAGGACAAGCCCGCCTTTCGTGAACACGCGCAGTCACTTGCCGACCAGCTCACTGGTCACGACTTCGTGGCCTACAATCATCGGTTTGACCGAGATGTTCTGACGGCTGAATTTGAACGGGCCGGTGTGCCGTCGCCCTTTGTGAATGCACATTGGCTTGACCCCTACAGGATCTGGCTGCATCTCGAGCCGCGTAAACTAATCAATGCCGTGGAGCGGTTCACGGGTGAACGGCCAGATGAGGCTGAAGCGCATCGGGCGAATGTGGATGTCGACCTTGCGGCTCAGGCCCTGGCCGGGCAACTGCGACGACACGCTGAAGCTGACTTGGATGCTACCTCGGTACAGGTACTTGCGGAAACAACCGCCCCCCGTCATCCGGATTGGCTCGATGCTGAAGGAAAGATCCGGTGGCGCGGCGGCACCGCAAGACTTAACTTCGGGAAACACCTCGACGTGCCACTACAGGAAGTCCTGGAATCCGACCGTAAGTATTTGGAGTGGATGGCTGGGGACCGGAGTAACTTCGGAGGTGATGTTAAAACAATTATCAGCCTCGTGCTACAAGGTAAAATGCCGGACGAACCAAAGCGTTAGTAATGGCCAACATTCACAGTCGACAAGCCCCAACCTTCACCGCCCTAGCCGTCTAGCACGAGCACGGCGGGACTGGGGTCACAGGAGCACCCGATGGTAGCAGGGATGAATCTCGTCGTCGGATTATTGGCCTTCATAACCGGGCTGTCAGTAGGGTGGTTTCTTGCACAGAAGAAATCCGCTGCTGCTCAACAAGAACGGGAGAGAGCGGCCGAGCAACAGAACACTTTCGTTGAAGAATCACTTAAGCAAATGAGTACTGCGTTTAAAGGGCTGGCCTTCGAAGCGCTTCAGTTGAACAACCAGCAGTTTCTTCAGAATACCGACGTCAAACTCAAGCCCGTAAATGACGCCCTTGAGAAGATGCAGGAAGCAACTAGAGCATTGGAACTGAAACGAGACAATGCCTACACGCTCCTGTCTAAACAGATTGGTGACATGCTGGGCGAATCTACCAAAATGCGGGAGAGTTCCGAGGAGATGCAGAATCTCCTCAAGGGCTCTAGCCAGGTACGCGGTAACTGGGGAGAATTACTGCTCGAAAGAATCGTCGAGTTTGCTGGCATGCAGAAACATGTCGACTTTGAGACGCAGTCAAAGCTTTCCGATGGCAGTCGTCCAGACATGGTAATCAAGCTCCCCAAAGATGTTGAAATCCCGGTCGATGCAAAATGTCCCCTGACTGCTTTTAAGAATGCTAAGGAGGCCACCAATCTGTCGCAAGCGAAGGAGCTAATGAAAGAGCATGCTAAAGCGGTTAAGGGACACGTGAAAGAATTAACGCGTCGGAACTATGCTGCGTTGACCCCAGGTGACATCGATTTCACGATCATGTTTATGCCTGGCGATCACTTGCTGGAAGCCGCCTTGGGAGTGGACCCAGAACTTCAAGATTATGCTTACGAGAACAAGATTCTGATCACCAACCCAGTCACTCTGGTGGCCTTATTGCGAACCGTTCGCATTTATTGGCAAAACGATGAAACAAATCGTGATGCACAGAAGATTGCTGATGCGGCCAATGAGTTATATACCCGGATTGAAGTGTGGATGAATAATTACGCCGACCTTGGTAAGGCCTTAAATACTGCTGTCACGGCCTACACGAAAACGCGGCAGAGCTATAGGGGGCGACTTGTGCCGTCCGGAAAAAGATTGCAAGCGACTAGCCTGACTCTCCGCGACAAGACTCCCTTAGACGACCCCCAGAAGGGCCCGCCCGAGGTGAATCTCATTCCAGATGACGCCTCAACAGACAGCGCCCAGGGGTAGCGCGTGAGCACTCCTACAGTTCAACAAAGGTGATGCCGAAGTTTTGAAAGTCCTGTCGGCGTGACCGGTGCAGCTCGGGATAACGCGCTCGGAGCTCTTGACCCGCCTCCGAGACTGCGTAGTCATCGCCCACCACATACATCCTGACCTGGCCCTGCAGGTGCATTGAGGCCAGTTCCATCTGCACGGCTTGCTTAATCTTTCCGCCGGTCCCGGTTGACCCGTAGCCGTGGACCAGCTTCAGCACCTTCACGCGACATGCACGGGCATCCGAGATCTCCCGTCTCATGTGCCTGAGCGCCTCCTCTACCACGGGAAGCCCTTCCTTTAGATTGACCGTGCGAATTTGCTCTTTCCGAGGAGAGGCGATTGAACCCTTGGTGGCCTGCGAGGGCTGTGGGGAATTACAGAAGGGACATTGCCACTCTGTGTCCTCAATCTCGTTGCCACAAACGATGCAAGCTTTCACGGTCTTTCCTGGATCACGCTTCAAGGCAACAGCGTAAGATTTCTGGTGGCGAGCACTTCACGAACCGGCTTCCGGTCGCCACTCGCACTGATTCGCCTCGGCGCATCGAGGTAGCGCACTTCGTACCCGAGCCGGCGATAGAGCGTTCGGATGCGGGGGGTCGCTTGGTTCACCAAAATGACGGGCCCAGGATGCTTAACGAGCCACTCCGCGACCCTGACCTGATCATCCCAACTGAACCCATCCTTGGCATAGGACGTAAAGGGCACGTCGTAAGGCGGGTCAGCGTAGACGAAATCCGTCTTACGAAGTTCGAGTGTGGAAAAATCACGAGTCGTAAACTCCCAAGCTTCAAAGACCTTACGATAGGCCAAAAACTCATTCGCGTAAGAGATGGTCTTGTAGCGACCAAACGGCACGTTGAAGACACCCCGTTTGTTGAATCGACAGAGGCCGTTATAGCCAGTTCGATTTAAATAGTAGAACAGTAAGGCCGCCTCACGCGTGTGACTCTTCCCCGCTTCTAGCAAGGCATTAAAGCGGTCCCGATGCGCGAAAAACATCTCCTTCTCATTCTTCATCGTAATCGCACTTCGGAGACCCTTCTTGACCCAACTGTAAAAATTGATGAGATGCGGATTCACATCGTTTAAAAGTGCGCGCCTAGGCCGTAAGCCGAGTGTGACAGCGAGGCCTCCACAGAAAGGTTCCACGAGGCGATAGTGGCTACATTGGTTCCACAGCGGACGAAGATGCGGCACCTGCCACCGCTTGCCCCCTGCCCACTTCAGAAGCGGTTTCACGACGTGATTCCTGCTCGCCAACTCGGTCATGCACTGACTAGTATTCTCGAAATTGGATTTCCGCGCACCAGAGTGCCTTGGCCTGCGCAGAAGAAGGTGACTGAACATGAACATCCGGCTTACCGTAAACTGGAGAACGGTCTCTTAAGCGAACCAAGCATGATGCCAGGAAAGAACACGACTCATCTCCCAGTCAGAATCGGTGTGTCGAGCTGCCTATTAGGAGAAGAAGTCCGCTTTGACGGTGGCCACAAGCGCGACTCCTTTCTTTTGCAGACACTCGGCTCGACGGTCGAGTGGGTCTCGGTATGTCCGGAAGTTGAGGTCGGCCTCGGCGCGCCCCGCGAAGCGATCCAGCTCATCCGTGATCGGGGAAACCCTAACGTTGTCAGGCTCGTGACGAGACAAACCGGTGTCGACCTCACGAGGCGTATGCGCGAATACGCGAGACGGCGGGTTCGCGAACTTACCAACGAACGATTAAGTGGGTACATCCTGAAAAAGGACTCGCCGACCTGCGGGATGGAGCAGGTCAAAGTGTGGCACCACAGAGGGACCAACGAACGGAACGGACGGGGAATCTTCGCGGCTGAACTACTACGCCAATTCCCGACCATGCCAGTCGAGGACGAGGGGCGTCTTCACGACCCGAAGCTTCTTGAGGCTTTTATCGACCGGGTATTTATGTATCACCGACTCCGAAACTACGACTGAGGTTCGTCCACGAGTGCGAAGGACAGAATGCTGGATGCGGCGGCCACACCAATATACTGTTTTCGGTTAAACATATACGTCATCGGAGACGCCTTCCATACCGCGTTAGTCTGAAAGTGCCAGAGTGGGGCTCCGGTACCAGCATCGACCGCCATAAGCGCGCCAGAGTCTTCACCGAAGAACACCAAGCCACCGGCGGTCGCGAGAGTGCCTCCCCAGGAATTCGCTGGGCCGGTCTGCGGCAGTTCCCACGCGATAGCACCGGTTCGAATATCGATTGCACGAAGAATCTTTTGCGCGGGGTCACCCGCCGCGTTCCGGGTCGAACCACCGTAATAGGACCGACCAGCCTCCCACTGCTCAGGCGTCCGTGTGTAGACCATGCAGTGCTCCAGAGTCTGCACGTAATAGAACCCGGTATCTGGATGAAACGACGTGGAAAACCAGTTGGTCGCGCCCTGCACCGCCGGACAGACCGTCGTCCCCTCAGCAGAGGGTTGTTGTCCAGGATTGAGTTCAGGCCGTCCATCCGAACCGACGCCACTGGCCCAGGTAAGCTTTCGCACGAAGGGCTCCGCCAGCAACAGGGTCCCGTCAGTTCGGTCGAGGACGTAAAAAAACCCGTTCCGGTTCGCGTGCAGTAGAAGCTTACGGAGTTGCCCATTCCACTTCCGGTCAACGAGCACGGGCGGCTGCTGCGCATCCCAGTCCCACAAATCGTGCGGCGTGTACTGGTAATGCCAGCGCAACTCGCCGGTCGAGGGGTCAAGCGCAAGAATGGAGTCGGAGTATAAGTTGTCGCCTAATCGCTCGCTACCGTCGTAGTCTGGACAGGGATTGCCAGTCGGCCAGTAAAGGGTGTCGAGGTCAGGGTCGTAGGTACCGGTGAGCCAGGTGGCCGCGCACGGGTGCTCAATATCTCTACCGACCCAGGTCTCTGAGCCTGGTTCACCCCGCAGGGGCACGGTCCAAAATCGCCAAGCTTCCCGTCCAGTTTTGCGGTCAAACGCTGCGAGAAATCCGCGGACCCCTTCATCGCCACCAGAGACACCCGATATCACCAACTCACCCACCATGAGCGGTGCAGAAGTCGCACCGTAGTTCTCCCGCCAGTCTGCCATCTCGGTGTCCCACAACAACCGACCAGTGAAGCGGTCGAGTGCGATCAGATGCGCGTGGTCCGTGACCATGAACACCTGACTACCCGAAACAGCAACACCGCGATTAATCCCGGCACCGGCATCACCCGCCACACCTTCCGTGCGTGGACGTTGATAATGCCAAAGTTCACGCCCGGTACCGGCGTCAAGTGCGTAACACTCGTTGCCGCTCGTTACATACATGATGCCATCGACCACCACGGGCGTGACCTGGAGACGCCCGGTGCCCGGTAGTGTGAATACCCAATGCGGTGCAAGTCGTGAGACCGTCGTTGGGTTGACCTGGTCAAGGAGACTGTAGCGATTGCCACGAACGTCCCCGTTATAGGTAGGCCAATCCACTTCCGACGTCACCCGGCGATAACGCTCACCAGACCGGCGTAGCAGGTGAATGCGCGGTTCATCGCCGCTGGAAAGCACCTGGAGTTCGGTCGAACTACGATTGAGGCGATTCCCGACGAGCATGCTGCCATCGACCATCTCAACCGTGACTGGCGGCAACGCGGCATCCACGAGCGGTCGTAACGTTCGTACAAAGGGAATGAGAGCCCGCAATTCAGGGTCCGTCAACACCACACTAGGCATTCCTTCATCAGGCAAGCCTTCACGAATAAGTGTCGTCAGTTGCTCGTCGGATCGCTGTGAGAGGCCCTCCACAATTGAGAGGCCAAACTCTCCTCCTTGGCCGTCAGCGCCGTGGCAACGCGCGCACAGGCGCTCATAGTTTCGGCGGCCAGCCTCCTGAACAGTGACCGGGGTGATCGAGACTGGCGTGACCTCACCACCCAACTGACCATTGGTTCCCAGACCCAACACCAATAACGCGACACCGAAATTCGCGACACGGGTATACATGAGCCTCCTTTTATACCGACACTCTTCCGATATGGCCAGTCTTCGTTGAAACAGGGACCAGCACCCGAGGAGGCCCTTATGGCAAACTACAGGTGCGCTTAGGTCACCATGACATGGGCAGGCAGACGGGGTGAAGTCATGACGAAATGGATTGCAGTGAGCATGCTCGTAGGGTTCTGTGGTGTAAGTGGTTGTATCTCTGAGCCGGAAGAACCGGTGATTGACCCAACGCCTGAGCTAGAGACCAGTGCAGGGTCGATATTAAGAGTGGACCCGGCTCTTGATGCAATCGTGCCGGTCGACGCCCGCATTGAAAAGCTCCATGCAGGGTTCGCGTTCACCGAGGGTCCAGTGTGGGTGCAGCAGCCAAGTCCGCACTTACTATTCAGCGACGTTCGCGGAAACGCGATCTATAAGTGGACACCGAATGGCGACCTGAGCGATTTTATGAATCCGGTCTTCGATGGTGAAGGTCCGTCAGTGGGGTCCAACGGACTCACCCTCGACCCCGAGGGACGATTGATCCTCATGGAGCATGGAAAGCGACAGGTAACCCGCATTGAATCTGATGGCACCCATACCGTCCTGGCAGACCGCTACGAGGGTAAGCGACTGAACAGTCCGAATGATGGCGCTTACAGTGCTGACGGTTGGCTCTACTTCACCGACCCTCCTTACGGACTACCTCAACAAGACAAAGACCCCGCCAAAGAGTTGGACTTTAGCGGCATATACCGACTGAGCCCGGCGGGCGACCTAGAGTTGCTCAACCGTGAACAGACTCGGCCCAATGGCATCGCTTTTTCCCCGGACGGGTCCACGCTTTATGTGGCGAACTCTGACGCCGAACACAAGGTCTGGATGGCCTACAACGTAATGGATGACGGCTCACTCGATAGCGGGCGGATCTTTTTCGACGTCACCGCGGAAATAGCTTCCGGTTCACCTGATGGCTTAAAGGTGGACCAGGAAGGACACGTGTTCGCCACCGGTCCAGGCGGCGTATGGGTGCTAGACCCGACCGGAAAACACCTGGGCACGATCCAGCCCAACGAGGTTCCATCGAATGTGGCCTGGGGTAACGACGGCCGTACGCTCTACATGACTGCACGTACTGGGTTATACCGTGTCGCGCTCACCACTCAGGGACTCATGCCCTAGCCCGCATCCGTAGCGCAGCTAGAAATTCACAACAAGCGCGAGTGTATACAGATGGTCCAACTTGTTCAGCTTGGCTAGAGCCGTCTGCCCCGTAAAATTACCGAACGGGTATTGCAACGGAACTCCAACGAGAGACGGACGGCTGTCGTAAAGCACCTGCCAGCTCAGCTTCAGTGCGAGAGGACCGCTCACGGCCACCGCCATCGAGTTAGTAAGGTCGACTCGGAAATCGGTCCGGTCTTCAAGATTCTCGTCCGCGATAAGGGAACTCTCGAACGCGGTGGTCTCATTGGCTTGATACCGATAGCTCCATGACAGTCGCACCCCAAAAAATGCGTCGTCGGTCGCAGGATCATCAATGACTTCATCCTGAATCGTATAAGTGAAGGCGTAGTCGGTCTGCAAGGCAACCGTGTCATCGTCCAGCCAGGTATTACCGATACCAGCTGCAGCAGAATAGCGACTGGCAACACCGGTAAAGGTGTTTCGAGTCCAGCCAGCACCTCCATACAACAGGCCCCAACGGGACAGCGGATACTCATATCGGCCTCGGGCGAAGTAGTTCTCGGCCGTGGTTCGAGAGGTGGATTCCTTAACGAGGTCGAAGTTGGTTAATGACGGGCCAACCGCACTCCGCGTGGTCTTCGTGGACGACGCTCGAATCGCACCGCCCTCCAGCAACACCGACCTATCGTCCCAGTTTCGCCTCAGACTGTTACGAAGCCCAAGGGTCCTAGATGACGCGTTGCCACCCGTGAACACAAAGTTGACATCAGCCGAACCGACCCAACCGCTTTCCTCTTCCTCTGTTTCCTGTCCAGCAGACAACGGAGCCACACCGGCTAACCAGAGTGCCGTCGCCAATATCAGTCCAGGCCGCAACCACCGCCCCATCTCAGAACTACCCTCCTCAATAAGGAAACATACTGCCCGAGGAACCGCCAGCTCTCTTGAACCGCCACAGAATAGTACAACGCATAATCATGAAAAGCCGGTTAGATTCAGCGCTTTTTCCATGGGGCACCAAGAGGAACTTAATACCCAGATAGCGTTGGGATGGGTGGCCTACCGCGTCTCCCGTACTCGAATTGGGAGTTTACACGCCAAGAAATTCGTCGGGTACCGAACTGTCCGCATTTCCTTCCGGGGGCGACGGCATCACGAGCCAAGCCACCAGATAGACGAGAACCCCACCCACAATCACCCCTGGGACAATGGACAGCACGACCCCGAGAAGACGAACGGCAGTGGGGTCAACCCCGAAATACTCACCGAGTCCACCACAAACACCGCCAATCTTACGGTTGGTCGCAGACTGGGTTAACTGCCGACCGGGGTCAGCGGGGCCTCGAGCCTGTTCCCCTGGTATGAGGAGCCACGCCACCAGGTAAGCCACGATGCCACCGACCAACGCACCTGGCACGATGGTCACGATAGCCAACAGAACTCGAATAACGGTGACGTCGACTTCGAAGTATTCAGCAAGGCCACCACACACACCGGCAATTTTTCGGTTAGTGTCCGACCGGCGGAGTGGCCGCTCCGTGCCGTGCAACGCAGCAGCACCTCGCTGATCAGCTCCGCAGTTCATACAGAAATTGGCGCCGTCAGGCAGTTCGTGATCGCATTCCCCACACGTCATGACATCCTCTATCGAAGCCTTGATCGAACCTGCCTTTTACCCTACCACAGCTGGCGTTTAACCGTACTCAGGGGAAACAGTTCAGACTTCAGTTTGACTGGTTGGAACAAACAAGACATCCTTTTACGACCGTCGCCCTGACTTTGACCGTGCGCACGAACGTTAGCCTGCACCGTGGACCGTCCTCGCGATGAATCCTGAACAGCTGTTTCTCTTTGCGCTACTCTTTGGGATCTTCGTTCTGCTGTTGTGGGGCCGGATCAGATACGACATCGTCGCTTTCGGAGCTCTGACCGTTGCTTACATCGGCGGCGCAATCCCCCAAGAAGCAGTGTTTGCAGGTTTCGGCCATCCAGCAACCCTAATCATCGCCTTGGTTCTAATTATCAGCCAAGGGCTCTACGGTTCAGGCGCAATCGAAGTCATAGCCAAGCACCTGGTGAGTACCTCAAGAGGGTTGCGTGTCCATGTAGCGGTCATGTCCACCGTTGGCGCGGCCCTGAGTGCAGTGATGAACAACGTTGCCGCACTGGCGTTGCTCATGCCAGTGGATATGCAAGCCGCAAAAAAGGCAAAGCGTAGCCCCGCCCTCACCCTGATGCCGCTCTCCTTTGCGTCAATTCTTGGTGGAATGGTGACATTGATCGGCACCCCACCCAACGTCGTGATCGCAACCTTTCGGGAAGAGGCCCTTGGAGCCCCCTACAGCATGTTTGACTTCGCGCCGGTCGGATTTGTCGTGGCGATCGTCGGCGTCAGTTACGTCACATTTATCGGTTGGCGATTGATTCCCATCGAGCGGAGCCAACTCGACAGCGCCGAGGAGCTGATGGACCTTCGTGGGTACATCGGGGAAGGCACAGTGCGAGATGGGTCGAAAGCGATCGGCATGACGTTGCGTGAATTACAGTCATTGGCTCCCGAGGAGGAGGTGGTCCCGTTCGGGTTGGTTCGACGTGGAGAGCGACTCTCTGGCCGTGTCCTCGACGAGGTGATCCGCAAGGGTGACGTAATCGTGTTAGAAGGTGCCCCTCAAGCCATCGAACAATTCCTCGGAGCAACCGGGCTCGACTATGCCGGTGCTCAGAAACATACCGGTGTAGCTAGTGAAAGCCTCGAACTCCTCGAGGTAGTGGTGCCAGATGGTGCGCGGGTCGCGGGCCGGACCGCACTCGACATCCGTCTCCTTTATCAGAGGGAAGTGACACTCCTCGGTGTCTCACGTCGCGGACGTCGTTTCCGCGACCGCGTACGAAAATTACGCATCGAACCCGGGGATATCCTGTTACTGCTTGGCCACTCCAAAAGCCTGCCGGATGTGGTCGAGTGGTTAGGTTGCCTCCCGCTGGCCGACCGAGGCATCCGGGTGTTCCAGCGGAGCAAGGCCTGGATGGCGGTGCTGGCCTTTGGCGCAGCAGTCCTAGCAGCAAGCCTTGGCCTGCTCTACCTGCCGGTGGCCCTCGGTGCCGTAGCCGTCGTTTACCTGCTACTGCGTATTGTGCCGTTGTCTCGACTCTATGAGTCGGTCGAATGGCCGGTGATCGTGTTACTCGGTTGTCTAATTCCGATAGGAACCGCCCTTGAGGAAAGCGGCAGCACTGCCCTCATCGCCGAGGGCATCGTGGCCTTGGCGCAGGGACTGCCTGTTGTGACCGTCCTCGCCATCCTCATGATCATCACCATGACTCTGTCTGACGTACTGAACAATGTCGCCACGGCCTTGATCGCAGCTCCCATCGGCGTCGATATCGCCCACCGCCTTGGCGTGAGCCCTGATCCATTCCTCATGGCCGTTGCGGTCGCCGCGTCGTGCGCCTTCTTGACGCCGATCGGACACAAGAACAACACGATTATCATGGGTCCAGGCGGATACAAGTTCGGGGACTACTGGAGGATGGGGCTTCCGCTAGAATTACTCGTCGTCGCTGTTGGGTTGCCGATGATTCTCTTAGTTTGGCCCCTATGAAGCATCCCCAGTCAAGCATCCGTACACGACCAGGTTCACGTTCGCCGTCGCTAGTCAGCACAGGAGGCATCCTATGGCATTGAGGGCGCATCAACCATCCGCAGTCATTCTCGGAGTGTCCCTTCTTGGACTCACGCTTGCGTCTTGTGGTTCCTCTGGGGTCTCAACTGCCCCGGATGCCCCCTCGGAAACACGAGCCACACTGAACAAGTTGGTGGACGCCAATCTCGTGCTCCTAGCCACAACAAGAACCTCGACGATGCAACGGGAAATGCAGGAGGTTGCAGATGCAGGGTATTCCTTGGCTGGACTCCAAGGTGGCAAGACCGGAGGAGGATTTTGGGAACTGGTGGTGGTCATGCAGCGTAATCCAGAATCGACACCCAGGACCGAGTACAGGTTACTTGCAACCGTTAAGACCTCCACAATGGAGGAGGAACTTCAACGAGCAGGTAATGCCGGATTCTTCTACCGCGCCCAAACAAGCCTCGACAAGCAGACCGTCGTAATTCTGGAACGGAACCGAGACCTGGAAAGTATCCAGCGGATTGAATACAAACTCTTAGCAACGACCAAAACCTCGACCATGCAACAGGAACTTCTAACAGCAACAGCTGCGGGATTCAATTTTGCGGGTGTGACAGTGGCGGAACATTTGTTTGGCGGGAAAGAGGTCGTGACGATTCTCAGTCGTCCGGTGACCGGGAACTAAAAAAGCGTCTGGCGGGCCGACAAGGGAATAGACTGCAGGCACTCAACAGAATCGTGGGCGGGATTATTGACGTAGTCGCTCACCGGGATTACTTCCATCGCCGACGCGGGAAACGGCTCACAAAACTGGTGGATACTCTCTGACCCAGTCCACGGCACCAGCCAAGCCTCTCGCTGTTGACGATTCAGCATAACGGGCATGCGTTTATGGATTGGTTCGACTAATGCGTTAGCAGCGGTCGTTAGAATAGTGAAGGTCTCGAGCACGTGGCCCTCCGGACTACGCCAACCATCCCATAGCCCAGCAAATCCAAACGGAGCGCCATCGTTGAGGCGAACCAGGTAGGGTTGCTTACCCCCTGAAGACCTCTGCCACTCATAAAACCCGTCCGCCGCCACAACGCAGCGACGGTGAACGACGCTATCGCGGAACGCGGGTTTCTCAGCTACCGTTTCGACCCTGGCATTAATCATGCGGCGGCCGCTCGTGGGGTTTCTCACCCATGATGGGACCAACCCCCACCGCATTTCTGTCAGGCGCCTTGAACCGTCCTCACCGACAGTGACCACCGTTGACCTCTGCCCGGGCGTGACGTTGTAGCGCGCCTCAATCTCAGGGTGCTCGTTCTCGCCGACCAACTCAAGCAAGATAGCCTCAGGATTGGTCACTGTGAAACGGCCGCACATACCGAGAGAATACCAAGCGCCTCTGCGGTGGTCTAACGGAAACCGGTTTTAGGAAATAGAGTGGGCAGAAGGTGGCGTCGCGAGACCCGTGCAGACTACAAAACCCCTGCCAGGCGCATCACGGTTTCAGACTTATGACGAATCTCAGTCGCTACCTGGAAAGGGTCCCCCTCCACGAACTCTGACCGAAAGAGTTCAACTGATAGCGCCCCTGTATACCGCTTGTCAGCCAATTTCCGAAGGATTCGTACCACCGGCGCGATTCCATCACCGGGAATCCGTCGTGAATCATTTTACTGAACGAGCCGTTGGACCCTCCTGCTCAGACATCCGGGTCCACCAGAGCATCCCCGTGGACCGACTTCCACATGAATCCTACGGCTTGACATGCTTCCTTAACGCACGTGGACCAACCTCAGCACCATAAACGTTACCCTCGTTATCGATGGCCACACCTTCTGCTGCACTCGTGCCCGCGTTATCCTGGTCCGGCTCGGGATCAGGAATGAAAGCCACAACGAGCCCGTCACTGACACTTGCGATCCGAATGCCTCGTTTAAACCCGGGATTCCGCCGCCAGTTCGATTCCGAATCTGCGATGTAAAGCATGTCGTTCGTATCAATGCTCAAGCCACTCGCCCGGCCAAATCCGAAAAAGTCCCTGATGAACTCACCATCCTGGTCGAACACCTGTATGCGACGATTGCTCCGGTCACCGACATACAACAGGCCCTGCGAATCCATAGCGAGCGCGTGAGGCGTTCGAAACTGACCAGGCTCAGAACCTGTTTCACCCCACTCCGTAATGTAGGCGCCATCACTTGAAAATTTCACGATCCGATTATTCCCATTGGCGGGATGTCCGTCACCCACAAAAATGTCACCGTTTGGTGCCACGAGCACATCATTCGGTTGGTCGAATGTCTCCTCGGTGCGTCCCGCAACACCTGCGGTTCCAAGGCGCATCAACACTTCACCCTCTGGGCTGAACTTGATAACTTGGTGTCCGCGGTTACCCTCACCACGGGCATCGGCCACCCACACATTCCCCTGATCATCCACGTCAATTCCGTGCGGCCACACGAACATCCCAGCACCAAATCTCGTAAGAAGGTTGCCGTCTTTATCAAACTGAAAGACCGTATCCAAATCATCGTGACCCACACAGGTGTTCTCGCCACACCGATCAAGAGCCCAGATGGTTTCACCATCCGGAGAAACCTCGACCGCACTCGTTGATCCCCAGGCCCGTCCATCAGGAAGCGGAGCCCAGATCCCCCCCACAGTACGATACGGATTGGGTGCCTGGTTTTGTGCAGACACGGTCTCCACAGCACACGTGAACACGAGAATCAGACCGCATAGCACGGAGACAACTCGACCTGCATTGAACATGGCAGCCCTCCTAAAGTTAAAACATTTGGAGCCAGAGTGTATCACTGGACGCCAGCAACAACCACTGACCCTACACTGCGAACCAGGCCTAGTGTGTTGAAGAATTAGGGGTGCATACCTGCTAATGAGATAATCACACTCGAGTAATCAGATCTCGGAAACGGAGAAGCCATGAAACGACTATTCAGCAAGATTGCATTAGCTGGCTGCGGCATCTTGGTCATCGGAACTCTCCCGGTGAACGCTCAGGCAAACCTCCCCGCCTGCGACCCGGACAATGGCGGCATCACGTTACCGGACGGATTCTGTGCGATGGTGGTAGCGGACGACCTCGGTGCCGCCCGTCACCTGACCGTCGCACCGAACGGTGACCTGTATGTCGCAATCCGTAACCAAGGAGCACCTGCTGACATCATTGCTCTCCGCGATACCACGGGGGATGGTCGAGCTGACCACCAAGAACGATTCGGTAGAGATGGGGGCACGAGCATTGGCCTCCATAACAACTACCTCTACTTCGGTCGGGATACGGCCATCGAGCGCTTCCGAATGCGCGCGAACGAACTCATTCCCGAACAACCACCAGAACTGCTCGTTACCCTGCCCGACCAAGAGGGTCATCGTGCTAAAGGGTTTGCCTTTGACGGTACCGGGGGCATGTTTGTAAACGTTGGCGCTCCTTCTAATGCCTGCCAACCCGGCGGACGCGTACCTGAAGAGGCTGGTGAAAACCCCTGCTCGTTACTTGACCTCCATGGTGGCGTGTGGAGGTTCGACGAGAATGCAGCGAACCAAACTCAGGAAACTGGCACGCATTTCGCTACCGGCATGCGACAGAACTTTGCGATGGCATGGCATCCGACCGAAGGTGGGCTGTATTTAGTCCAGCACGGACGCGACCAACTCAACACGCTATGGCCAGGGCGGTTCACCGACGAGCAGAACGCCGAACTTCCTTCGGAAGAGTTCCTAAAGATTGAGGAAGGCTCCAACTTCGGTTGGCCTTATTGCCATCATGACTGGCAGCAAGGAAAACGTATCCTTGCACCAGAATACGGCGGCGATGGGCAACTGGTCGGACAGTGCGACCAGTATCCGCTCCCTCTCATCGGATTTCCTGGCCACTGGGCGCCGAACGCGTTGCTTTTCTACACCGGAGATCAGTTTCCCTCTCGCTATCAAGGTGGAGCATTTGTCGTGTTCCATGGCTCTTGGAACCGTGCTCCCCTACCCCAAGGCGGCTACAACGTCGTGTTTGTGCCATTCACGGGAGATGCACCGACGAACGGGGAATACGAAATCTTCGCAGACGGTTTCGCCGGACAGACGCCTCTGATGGAACGGAACGACGCAACCTACCGACCCTCAGGGGTCGCGGAGGGTCCAGACGGCAGCCTGTATATTTCGAACGACAAAACAGGCCGAATCTGGCGGGTAATCTACCAAGGTAATTAATGCTGGACGAGATGCGTCGTTGGACATTCTGGAGACAACCTAGGGGCATACGGGGGATTCGATGAGTCAGGTTTCTTTACGAACAACAATCGCTGGATGCGGCGTAGTTTTACTGTTCACATCGATGGCGTGCAACCGCGTCAGCGATGGTGAAGCTGACACAGAACTCTCACCGCGCGACGCGCTCATCGCCAGGGCGACCGCTTTGGAATTGGACACCCCTTATGTGCCGCCACCGGGTGACGCACTGACACATCACACCTCCGGCTTCGCTAAAGTGCTCTGCTCGGCCGTCTTCATCACAGGCCTCGACGCAGACTTCGCTGCCGAAAGTATCGGCTATTTCCAAAGCCCTTACGACGAACGCGCGAAGGTCGCCGACCGGGTTGTGGACCTGGAAAAGAAGGAAGTTCGTCTCACTCTTCCAAACGGCGTCACACGTGTGGCTAGATACCTCGGAGACCAAGGATGCGTGACCCTCCCCATCGGGGAGGACGAGGTCTACTTCACCCCGACGGTGATTGAAACTACGCTACCCGACGCTTCGACGGAGCCTTGGCCCATGGGTGACCTGCTTCCCGACGAGCCGTTCCCGGCCGGCTTGGACATGGAGAAGGTCGCTGAAGCCGTCAACGCGGCGTTTGAGCCACCCGAAGGTCTGACCGCAGCCTTTGTTGTGACCTGGAAAGGACAAATTATCGGAGAACGGTATCGCGACGGCATCACGATGCACACGTCGCTTGAGAGTTGGTCGATGGGCAAGAGCTTAACGGCTACGCTTATGGGCATTCTTATTCATCAAGGCGTGTACGATCTTTGGCAACCTGCCCCGGTCCCGGAGTGGCAAGGCGAAGGCGACCCACGCGCCAACATTCGCATCGCCGATATCCTCAGGATGTCAAGCGGTCTCCGCTGTCGAGCGCCCGGCGACCCTGACCTCGACCCGTCACTCGGTTATCTCGATCACCTCTACCTGTATACAGGCGGTGTAAATTCCTTCGAGTGGGCCGCCACTAGGCCGCAACAGTGGCCACCGAACACCGTGGGTCGCTATCGAAACTGTGACCCGGTGCTCACAAACTATCTGATTCGGCTCGGTGTCGAAGGACGCGGTGAGGACTACCACTCGTTTCCCCAACGCGCGCTCTTTGACCAGATCGGCGTTCGTCACATGGTCATGGAAACGGACCCCTTCGGGAACTTTCTCTTGCAAGGCGCAGAGTTTGGCACTGGACGGGATTGGGCTCGCCTAGGCAACCTGTATCTACAGAACGGCATGGCGAACGGCGTCCAACTCTTTGCGGAGGATTGGGCGGAGTTCGTGAGCACACTGGCGCCAGCGTGGGAGGCCGATGGCCGATTGGTTTACGGTGCGTTTTTCTGGCTGAATCTCACCGGTAGTAATCCGATTCCCGAAACCGCCTACTCCATGCGAGGCGCCGGTGGCCAATCCACAACCATCATTCCGTCACACGACCTCGTGGTGGTCCGCCTCGGCCACTACAAGGGCGCAGGACCAGGCGGTGATGGCTTACGTAACGCCCTCGCCCTCCTGGTTGAGGCGGTACCTGAAAATCAAGACTTGGAAGCTGCGACCGCACCTTAAGAGAAAGCGCGGACTTACCCGTGGAGCCGTGGGCTCCGGTTCTGACCCTATGACGGTTCCGCGTCATAGACTCGTCGAAGCTCTCGACGGTCTCCATTATTGGCTCGACCGCCAACAAATCGTGAAGTCACAATCAACTGTTTACCTTCCGGGCCTGTCAGACGAACTTCATAGGCTTGTTCCAGCTTCACCTCGATGCGGGAATCCAATGAGATGTCCGTCACGAGCTTTTCATTTTCCCATCGCGTTCTTCGAGTGACCTGCATGCTGGTACCGGCGATCCCTTTGTGTGCCTGGTCATCAGACACTAAACGAATCACACGCCCGTCATCGTAGGTTGCCACAATCTCATTCTCGATCGTTACAATGGTCATCCGGCGTGGAGCAGTCAACAGGTCTCTCACCGCTTCCTGGACCTCTTGACGAAGCCGCGCCAACTCTTCACGGTTAGGAGGCCTTCCTCCCGCGCGACCACGACCACCGGGACGGCTCCCTCGGCGACCAGCTGCCCCACGGCCACGACCCTGCCCGCGGACATCACCGACGCCTTCGAGACGAGCTCGCGGCTCATCACTGAGGTCAGTATTGAGCACCCAGACTCCCTCGAGAGATGCAGCAGCGGACTCCGGTTGGGCAACGTCGCTGCTCAACACCAAGGCGTCTCCAAACACTCCACCTAGCGCAATGACGACCACGACTGTCAATGTGAACCGCATCAACCGCTCCCTCTCCTGAAGTCCGATCCACGTATCCCTAATTACCAGATAATTATGCCTTCTTCGGACCCGACAGGTGTTTCAATTTCCATCACCGGTATAATCGTTCACATCGCGTCTTAAATGTGGTTGAGATGACTATGCATCATTCCCAACACTGTCGGCGCACCGCACGTCAAATCGTGTGCACGTGCGTTTTCGCACTGTTACTGGCCAGTCCGTATCAAGCTGCTGGCCAAGGGGCTGACGCGGTCCGGATGATCGTTCCCGACGGCGAAGCCCAAAACTACTGGCCACGCTGGCGGGGCCCATCGGGTCAGGGGTTAGTGGAGGGAACCGGTTATCCCGACACGTGGTCCGACACAGAGAACGTCATCTGGAGAGTGGAAGTGCCGGGTGAGGGCGCTTCCTCGCCCATTATTTGGGCCGACCAAATTTTCCTGACCACCGCGGACGACCGCGTCGGGACGGTATCAGTGGTGAGCTTCCGCCGGTCCGATGGCGAACGACTCTGGCAAACCGAGGTACCGGACACAACCGGTGAACACATCCACCAAAAAAACACCCACGCATCGGCCACGGTCACCACGGACGGACACCTGGTCTACGCGTCGTTCGGTAGTAAAGGACTCGTCGCTATGGATTTCGATGGGCGCCTCGTCTGGCACCGCTCATTTGGAACAATTAGCAACTATCACGGCACGGCCGGCTCTCCCCTTCTCTACAAAAACACAATCATCCTTTACCAAGACCACAGCGGCGGTTCACAGGGGGGAGCATTTGTTGCGGCTTTCGACAAACAGTCGGGAGAGCCGGTCTGGCGTACCTCCCGCCGTGCAAGCGTCGGTTGGGGCTCACCAATTGCCATCCACACTGGTGAGCGTGATGAATTAATCGTCAGCAGTCAGCGCCGCGTCCAAGCCTACAATCCAAATACTGGTGTGGAACTTTGGAATTGCGGAGGCAATCTCTTTGAAGTGATCCCAACCCCAGTCGTTGGCCACGGCATGGTGTTTTGCTCCTCTGGCCGCGCTGGTCCAACCCTCGCAATCCTGCCTGGCGGCAGTGGCGATGTTACGGCTACGCACGTGGTGTGGAAAAGTCCAAAGGGGTCCCCGTTTGTCCCCTCACCGCTTTTGTCCGGCAATCGACTCTACCTCGTGAATGACATGGCGAGCATTGTGACCTGTTTCGACGCTCGCCGCGGTGTGGTGCTCTGGCAAGGCCGCCTCGGCCGCGCCACCCGCGAGGGCTTCTCCGCTTCACCGGTGGCCGTGGATGGAAAAGTCTTCATTACAAATGACCTTGGGGAGACGTTCGTCATACGCGATGCCTCGGAATTCGAAATACTCCACGTGAACGAACTGCACGCGAAGACCCTCGCGTCACCAGCATTGGTTGATGGACGGTGGTACTTTCGGACCAACCGTGAGCTCCTTTCGATCGGGAACTAAGCGTAGTGGTACGACGTATCACAGACCTTCTATTTAAGCCCGGTCGACTGGCCACCTTCCGGTCCTCTCTCGAGGCCACCTCTCTGCGCGAGGTCGCACTGGTTGTCGGAGCCTTCACCGTTACCGCATGTGTCGCCACCTATCCGCTGATTTTCCATCTTGGCGACACGCTCCCTAGTGACCTCGGTGACCCACTGTTAAATACCTGGATTCTGGCATGGGATGCCGACCGCATTCGTTACGGACTCCAGGGGCTGTGGGATGCGCCAATGTTCTACCCCTACGTCAACACCCTGGCCTACTCCGAACATCTGCTAGGCGTAGCAGTGTTCACGGCACCTATTCAATGGGTCACTGGAAACCCCATGATTGGGTATAACGCTGCGTTCCTCGCCTCGTTTGTCCTCGCCGGCAGCGGCATGTATCTGCTGACGAGTTCACTCACTGGCAGTCGCGTGGCTGGCCTCGTCGGCGGAATCGCGTTTGCGTTTCTACCCTACCGGGCTGACCAAAGTGGCCACCTCCAAGTCTTGATGTATGGGTGGATGCCCGTCGCACTCTGGGCACTCCATCGCTACTTCGCGACCGGGAAACGGCTAGCACTCACCGGCTTCGCTGTCGCCTTTCTACTCCAAGGATTTTCGAACGGTTACTTCTTTTACTTTTTCGCTGCGGCTGTACTTGTCGTTACCACTGCCGAGTTCGCAACCCTGGTCCGGTCACGTTCTCGAGTCATCCTTGAGCTAGCCGTCGCCGCGCTTCTCATGATGGCGGTAACGATACCGGTCTTAAAAGGGTATCTCGACGCGCGCGAGACCCAACCGCTGTATCGAACTCGGGGCGAGATGGTGATGTATAGCGCGGATACCTTGTCATACTTTCACGCCTCACCGAGACTCACCGTGTGGGGCAACGTGCTACCACCAGGCAAGCCCGAAGGGGCCCTCTTTCCCGGCTTCGGCCTGCTGGCGCTAGCTGCATTCGGTCTAGTGACCGCCTTCATGCGAACGCAACGCGGACCCCGCCTTGGGCGGGTCGCTGTCGTGTATGGCGTGGTTGGGGTAGTCGGGTTCGCGTTCTCCCTCGGTCCGGAGTTGACTCATGGTGGTACCCGTCTATTGGAAAGCACACCCTATGACTGGTTCCTTGGTGTAGTGCCAGGACTTGATGGGCTGCGCGTGCCGTCACGATGGGCCGTCATTGTGTTCCTCGCGCTGACGGTGCTCGCCACTCTCGGCGCGCGTCGCCTCATCGATTTCTTTCCGAAACGTGTCGCCATGGCACTTTGTGCGGTCATCACCACCGTGTTCATCGTTGAAGGTGCTCACCCGGTCACCCTCGAACCGTTCATCCAACGAGCAATTCCACAAGAACGAGCCGCCTATGAGTGGCTTCGTCAACAGCCTGCAGGGGCGGCAATCGTTTTCCCTATTCAACCCCGCGACACCATCGTGAATACCATGCGCTATGTCTATCGGACCTTGGAACATCGGCATCCCATCGTGAATGGGTATAGCGGGTTTTCGACAACGTTGGTGCAGACCCTTCAGCGGTTTCAGCGGGAATTTGATGAGTATGGCGACGTGCTTCGGGGATTGCGCAAACTCGGCGTGCGATATGTCGTCGTGCACGAGCATCGGTACCAAGACACGCCATGGATGCGGGCCGCAGACCGCTCAGCCGTGATGACCGCGCTCCGTGCAGAATCGGACCAGCTTGTCGCGCGCCATCCGTTCGGCTCTAGTTCGGTCTTTGAGCTCCGTCCGTGGAACGAACCAACGGTCGATTCACCGGAGGACCAAGGCCTGACACCGGTCGACCTCTCGACCCTTGAACTCACCGCGTCGCACGAATCCGATCGGCTCCAGAATGCTCTTGATGGCAACGTGGCCACCCGTTGGACCACCGACCGACCCCAAGCCGGAGACGAGTGGATTGAAGTGGTGTTCGAACATCCGACCGATGTCGCGCACGTGCGCCTCTCAATGGGTAGTAGCCTCTACGACCATCCACGGCAGCTTGTCGTCGAGGGAAGCGACGACGATGGGCAGACTTACACGGAACTCTACCGAGGGCATGGGTTTCCTGGCTTCATGCTCGGACTCGTTCATGAACCAGATTCGCTGCCGGTCGATGTTGGGCTACCGCCCAACCGGTCACGGATACTGCGATTTCAGCAAACTGGACGGACGCCATCGTTTTACTGGTCGATTCACGACCTCCACCTCTGGACTCGCTAAGGGAACTTACGTAGGGCGTGCTTCATTAGTCCCCGCCACGCATAGCCGAATAATCGCAGAACTCGCAGCTGGCACTCTTGGTAGGGGGCTCATCTTGCATGAGGCACTCGTGGGCTTTAAGAATGCACCCCTCCACCCAACCATCGTTGCCCTCGTAAGAGATAACATCAATATCAAACTCTAATCGACCGTTAAAACCAGGTCGGTCCCGCTTACCGTTGCAATACACGAAGTATCCTGTTTTGGATACGGTCAACCCATTTCCCCGTAAGAGCCACTGGTAAATCTCCATCTGCCGCTTGTAGGACTTCTGCCAAGGGGCGTCGATATTCACCCTGTCATTCTTACTCGTCGCCTTGTAATCAACCACCGCATACGTTGAATCTCCTGTTACCCACAGATCATCAATCGCGCCTGAAATTTCAAGGTTAGTTGCCGCATGGTGCACCTTGACGCCCAAAAAATTATTTCGCCACTCATCTAACTGTTCGTGCGGAGCCGGAATCGCGTCAATCCCCGCATCTTGCATGAGTGGGTGCGCTTCACCACGTTGTCGATATCCATCAAACTCCTTCTTGAGAAGGTGGTCGACTGCCGAGTTGAGATTAAAGGGAAACCCTGGCGGCTGCTGGATACCGACTCGCCGGTCAAGGTAAAAACATCGTGGGCACCTTTTGAATTGCTCGAGCTTCGAGCGGGACAACCGATAGGTTGCTGTTCCAGACGGATCAAATAAATTCCTCGTGCGTCGGGGCATATCTTCCTCAAGCCAAGCCGACGGCCCCTACGGCCGCTGGGGCTGCTCGGTGTGCGCCATCGACGGCCGCGAATATCTCTCGAACCAATGCTTCAAATACGCCTGTGTCCTGAGAAAGTTCGACGGGGTACGTGACGTCCCATGCCACTCATTGTTAAAGCGCACCATCGCCGTCGGCACTTTCAACAATTTCAATGCGCTGTAGAACTGTTCGGTCTGCGGCATCGGCGTCCGGAGGTCATTCACGCCAGTCATCAGCATTGTCGGCGTCGTGACATTACCCACATAGGTCAAGGGTGACCGGCGGAGGTGCTCACTCGGGTCATCCCATGGCAGTTCCTGGAAGTTCTGATACCAGGTAGCCCCATCGGTGGTGCCTACGAAACTTACCCAATCGATCACGGGACAATTCGAGGAGGCCGCTGCAAAGCGGTCCGTATGCCCAACCACCCAGGCAGTCAACACACCGCCGCCACTACAACCGGTGACAAAGAGGTTTTGCGAATCCACGAAGCCTTTGTCGAGCAGGACATCGACCCCAGCCATTAAGTCGTCGTAATCCTTACTCGGATAGGCGTTCATGATCTCATTGCCGAAGGCACTGCCATACCCGGCACTACCCCGAGGATTCGTATACAAGACGACGTAGTCCTGCGCCGCCTGCCACTGCCATCCAAAATTGAAACCAACACCATACATGCCATGTGGGCCGCCATGGATATGCAGTTGCATCGGGTAATCACGGCTCGAGTCGAAGTCGGGAGGAGTGATATACCACCCTTGAACCTGTAGCCCGTCCGTCGACGGATACCAGATTTCCTCGACAGTCCCCAACGCTTTCCCGGTCAGGATGTCGTCATTCACGGCGGTGAGCTGCGTAATCGCAGTCGGCGCTTCAACAGTAAACGTGACCACGTCAGGCGGCGCATAGAAACTCGTTCGCACGCCGACCGCAGTACCGTCGTCACTCAGGTCGGACACGGTCAATAGATGTTGACCCTGCGTAACGGGGTGCACTGTACCGGCACCAGGTCCAGTTGTTGGGAGGAAGTATAAGTTGCCAGTACCTTCGGTCCGACTGCTGAGGTAGAGCCCGCTCCCATCCGGCTTCCAGATGAGATTTGACGGCTGACGGTCCCACGCCCCCGACGCGAGCCGAGGATTTGAACCATCGATGTTCATAAGATAGACCTTGCGCGTAATGTAAGTGTCGCGCGTCCAGTCATAGCCCGTGTAAGCCACCTGTTGCCCGTCCGGAGACACAACCGGAGCTTGGTCGGGCCCCCTTCGCGTCGTTAACGCTCGGATGTCACCGCTAGCTAGGTCGACCACGTAAATCTCGCTTTCCCGCCATTGATAGTCCGCGTCATCAACCCGTAATGAACTGAATAGGAGACTTCGACCATCTGGCGTCCACGCCGTACCTGAGTGATCCCATGACCCATCAGTCAACTGCCGCGCTGTACCGCCGGAAGCCGGCACCACAAAAAGATGTCGGGAGAGGTCATCAGTGAAACCCTGCCGGTCCTGGCGATAATCGAGCCGCTCAATGACCCGCGGAGCCTTCGTCCACGTAGCTCCTTCGGGCGCCTCTGGGATGTCAATCGGCCACGTATTCGGCTCTTGGACCGTCATCGTGAACGCAATCAAGTCACCGTCGGGTGCCCAGGACAAACTGCCGGGGCCACGCTCTACTCGGGTGATCTGAGTGGTTGCGCCTTCAGCATCCATCCATCGCACAAACACCTGGGACCCCTTCGGTTCTCCCTCAGCAACAAACGCGATGCGATCCCCACTGGGCGACCATCGAGCGCCCGAGCCTTCGACCAGAAAGCGATTGCGAGACCCGTCCGTATCCATAATCCAGAGCGACGATTCGCGCCGATCGTTTACTTTGTCAATCCATTGACGAGAGTAGATCACCTGTTGACCATCTGGCGACAGTCGAGGGTCAGATACTGACTCGTATTCGAGATAGAGGTCCAACGTCAGACGGTTGTCTGCGTCTTGCGCCTCGGCTGAGGCGGACAACACCGTGAATACCACTACTAGTCCGAACACCGAGATTCGCATCGCGTCTCCTTCAGGATGGGCGTGGGTGAAGGCTCCAGCCTACACCCAAACGACCGAGAGAAAAAGTAGAGCTTCTTGCTGAAACGCCAAGAAAACATCGCCGTGAAACACGCCCGAAATGTCTATACACTGAGCCAGAGCACCTCGAACATGCGCCGACGATTCGTTACTTGCCTACGCGGTCATTGCTTTCTCACTGCACTACTTCTGTGCCCTGGAATCACTCTTGCCCAGGACACAGCTGCGGTTACCGGTATCGTCATCGACGGAACCACGGAGGCACCCCTCGCGAATGTTCGGATCTCAACCATGCAGGAAACGGTCGTGACGGGGCCCGATGGACGCTTCTCAATCACGCTGACTAATGAAGAGACCACTCTCCGCTTCGAGGCCGACGGGTATCTCGAGGTGACGCTACCGGCCGAAGGCGCGAATCTCGAAGTTCTACTGTTTCGCTACACCTTCGCTGAAACGGTCAATGTGGAGGCCGATGCCGTCGAATTGGAACGGCCGTCCACTAATCCCCTGGCATCCGAGGAGGTTCTTCGGGTCGCGGGCAGTATTGACAACATCTTTCGGGCTCTGGATACGTTGCCAGGCGTCGCCGCAACGGACGATTTCACGAGTCGGCTGGCAGTGCGCGGAGGTACGCCCGATCAAAATCTGACCGTGATGGACGGGATCGAGATTCATAATCCCTACCGTCTATTCGGAATTACCAGCGCCTTCAATCCTGAGACCGTGGAGAACTTTCAGCTGACTGCCGGGGGGTTCGGAGTCGCTTACGGAGACCGTCTCTCATCACTACTCATTGTCGACAACCGTCGAGGGCGGCGAGACCTGCAAGGAGCCACGGCCCTTAGTATCACGGATGGAAACATCGTCCTTGAAGGCACCACGCCAATTTGGAACAACGGCACGTGGCTTTTCAGTGCACGCCGTACCTACTATGACCTCATCCTCGACCGCATCCTCGAAAATCAGCAATTACCTGCATTCACTGACCTGCAAATGCAGACAAGCTGGGATTTCACTCCTGGACACCGGCTTAGCCTCACGAGCCTTCGGAGCGTCGAAGACGCCGACCTCGATTTTCGGATTAACCGAGACCGTCCTGGAGAGCAGGCGGACTTCGGGTCCGATGTACGGAACGACCTCGCGTCGGTCCGTTTCGACGCGGTCCTCGGCGCCCGCAGCACCTCCACCACGATCGCGTCTTGGTACCGTAATCGCGAATTTTTCGACTTCGACGGCAGGATACGCCTGGATGCTAAGCGGTCAAACACCGCCGATGATAAGTTGGCGTTCGGTTTAAGCACCATCATCTTTGATCGTTTGCTCTCTGTACGTGACCTATCACTTCGTCATGAACTCACAGTGCAAGCGACACCGGCCCATCTGCTCAGTGCTGGATTTGAAGTGCACCGTTTAAGGACCGGAGTCAACCAAACCATTAGCGGCGACCGGAATAGCTACGAAGCTAATGGGTCGAGTGTGGAGGGCGGGTCGGGCTTACCGGATAGCCTGGACTCTTCGCTCACCGGAACCCGGAGCGGTTTCTGGATTCAGGAATCCTTCACGCCTTCGTCACGCGTTTCGATTGAGCCTGGATTACGACTGGATTGGAACACAGTGAATGACCGGCGGACTCTTTCACCACGTATGGCAGCAAGCTACAGCCTCAATCCTAGCACCCGTCTTCGCGCCGCGGTTGGCTTATACACGCAGAGTCCGGGTTACGAAAAGCTCATCCAGTCAGATTATTTCATCGACCTCTCTGCAGCGCGCCAATTGAGACTCCTGTATGAAAAGGCCACACACGTCGTGGTTGGAATTCAAAAGAACCTCGGGAACAACTTAACCGCGCGCGTCGAGGGCTACCATAAGCGGTTTATCGATCTCCTGATCGGACGTCTTGAAACCGAAGCTCAACGACTCAGTCGCATCTCACAATACGATTTTCCTGAGAACCTGCAACAGAGCATCCCCAGGAGACCCCTCATTACAAGCGATCCCTCCAATGCCGGCGGCGGTGATGCACACGGTTTCGACATCCTACTCAATCACACGAATCCGTCTGCCCCGCTCACCGGATGGCTTTCCTATAATTGGGGTCGCGCATTTCGAAACAGCTATGGTCGACGCTACGCCTTCGAATACGACAGGCGTCACGCATTCAACGCTGTTGGACGGTATCGAATCACCTACAAATTTGAAGTGGCCGCTACCGCCAGGATCGCCAGTGGATTTCCCCACACGACCCCCACCGGACTACGAATTGCTGCTGTAGAAAACGACCTCGGCAGGCTCGTACCAGAGACAGACCTTGCTGGAAACCAGGTGTACACGGTCGACTACGGGAACGTCAACAACCTCAATAATGACCGGCTCCCACATTACACTCGAGTTGACCTAAGGCTCACCTACCAACCCGGAGGTCTCGAGGGCCGCTGGTCACTTTATCTCGAGGTGATTAATCTGCTGAACCGCAAGAACGCAATCGTGTTGGAGCCTCGACTTCAACATGACCCCGGGTCAACGCTGCCGCGTCTAACAGAGATACCAACCGGAGGCTTCCCTCGCATCCCCACGGTAGGCTTTCGACTACATTTCTAGCCGAACTCTACGCTCGGTTTCCTCTACTACGGGGTGATGTCGCTGACGATGGACACAGATACCATCACCCGGCCCGTGGCCTGGAGTTCTTCGATCAAGGGCTGATAGCCAGCATGCGCTGACAGTGTTGCAGTGCCAGCGGCCCACGCTTCCATGCTTTCGAACTCGGTTACCACAGTCAGAAGCCCACTACTCGCTCCGCCTATCGCAGTCCGCCAAATGCGCATCTCGACCGCAGGAAGAGTTTGCTCGTAGAGCACTTTCATTTTCTTCATTCCGGCCACGTAGGCGTCGACCTCATCCGCAGCAACCTCAATTGTGTTGACCTGTGCAACGGATTGCGCGAGCGAGTCCGCTGGCAGGGCTACCAGAAAGAGTGCTGCCGCACAGAGTCCAAGGACGATTCGCATAAAGATTCTCCTTAATTATGAATACGGTCAGAAATCCAGTCAGGACTGTCTATCACTCGCGTTGTTGAAAGCCACTACAACCCGTATCAGCTCATACGCCACTCTAGTCACCACCATAACGGTCTGTTAATCCGTCCTCCGCCATGAGTAATTCAATTTCATCAGGGTCAACCGGCACAAAGGCCGACAGGTTCTCGTAACCCGTCTGGGTTATGAGAATGACATCTTCCAATCGGATATACACACGGTCTTCGGGAATAGTCAGTGCGGGTTCAATCGTAAACACCATACCCGGCTGTAACACGTCAAAGGGCGCTGTAACGTCATGGACCTCCATTCCAACGAAATGTCCCAATCGGTTACTTGTGCTCTTACTGTAGCGGTCTACAAAACGTCTAGCGGCAGCTTCGGTCTTTGCACTCGTAAAGGAAAACGACCGAAGAATCTCCTTCATCTCGACCACAGCAGCACGAATGATTTCTTGCGGCGAAACGTGCGGGCGGATGGCCGCCATGAGCGCCTGATACAGACGCAGGTATACGGTATAACGCTCCCGTTCATCGTTATCAAAACGCCCATCCGCTGGAATCATTCGTGTAACGTCCGAAGAGTAGTAGTGGTAGTCCGGTGCGTAGTCGTAAAGCACCAAATCCTCTGGCTGAAGCACGCTTTGCGACGCGTGATAATGCGGATAATGGGCATTCTCACCGGCCGCAACCAACGCGAAGTACGCTGGGCCATTCGCATTGTGCAACCGGAAATAGAAATCACCTATTGCCGCCAACTCATATTCCTTCATGCCTGGCTTGGCAGAGCGCATGACGTCCAAAATGGCTTTGCCGGAGATACGTGTCGCTTCACGGATCATCGCGATTTCGAGAGGACTCTTTATCATCCGCAAGCGATCGAGAATGGGGTCGAGGTTTTGAACCTTCACTTCTGGTACCCGCGCCCGGACCTGTTCAATAAAGATTTTTTCACGTGAACGTCGTCCGTCCCACGGGTCCTGCTCCGAGGCGGCAGCGTGAGCCACAGCGCGCGCCGGGGTGCCGGCTGCTAGCGTTTCAGGTCTAAACGGGGTATAGACAGCCTGTCCCCTTCCTACCACCTCCGCGAGGTCATCGCTGAAAGCCTGGCGCGACCGCACCACCGAAATACCAGTCAGATATTCAGCCTCGTCACCGGGAGCTAACACCGGGCCCTCGGACCGCTCGGCCCGTTCGTTTCGAACTGGAAGGTAAAGTGTGGTGGACCGTGCTCGGCCATCCACCATCACCAGTGCACGCGGCACTTCGACGCCCGTCAAGTAATAGAAGTGATTACTTTGACGAAACGTGGCAAAGGCGGGAGGCTCTGTTGCGCCTTGCAGTATTGCGACTCCGTCGCCGACAGCGGCCATCACGTGCGCCCGCCGCTCAGCGAATTCCTCCGGTGGAAAGCTGTCATCAAAGAGCGGCTGCGCGTTAGCAACCCCGGTGAACAGGAGAAATAGAAGAATCCCAGTAGCACGCCAACTCATCACTGTCACCTCCACACTGACCCGTCAAAATGAGCAAGAAGGTCGGATTATATAGTCGTCAGCTTCGCCATCAAATACCAATATCCTGCCATTGCCGCCCCTTCAAGTAATGTCCACACCTTCGGGTTGTGGTTCGAGACGCCGCTCTATAGACTGCTCCCGTGCTAGCGCGCAAACACATCGGACACACAGCTTGGGGGATTCGCAAGTGACTGGCAATGTCTCTAATAGTGGAAAATCGATTCTCGTGAGCGCCTCGATTATTTTCTGTCTTCTGTGGCTCGGCCCAACTGGAACCAATACGCGCGCCCAATCGGCCAGGCCTATCAGTGCCGAGATTTTTGAGACATGGATGACGGAAATCTCCAACTGGGGGCGGTGGGGCACTGACGACCAGCTGGGTACTCTGAATTTGATTACGAACGAAAAACGTCGTGAGGCTGCCGCACTAGTCAAGGATGGCGTATCGGTATCTCTCGCGCATGACGTCGAGACTCACGAGGCCGTTGACAACCCACGCCCATTTACCATGACGATGGGAGGGCTGGAGGATGCAGGCCCGAGTGTTAGTGACCAGTGGACGGTGTCCTACCACGGATATGCGCACACCCACCTTGATGCACTGTGTCACTTCGCCCATCGGGGCCAGTTGTACAATGGCGTCCCGGACAATTCCATCACCGTCGACGGGTGCGCGAAGCTTGCGATTACCAATTTTAAGAACGGCCTCGTTACACGAGGCATTCTGATCGATATCCCTCGCTTGCGGGGAGTGGATTTTCTGGAACCAGGTAGCCCGATCTATCCAGAAGAACTCGAGGCGTGGGAAAAACAGACGGGGGTAAACGTCAGGAGTGGCGATGCCGTTTTCGTCCGTACAGGGCGGTGGGAAAAGCGTGCAGCAGAAGGTCCATGGAATATTGGAGACCGTGTCGCGGGCCTTCATGCGTCAACCGCCCAATGGTTTCGGGACCGCGACGTGGCCGTAGTTGGCACAGACCACGGAGCTGACGTGCATCCGTCCGGGATGGACGTAAGCCACCCACTCCACATACTTTTACTCGTGGCGATGGGCACCCCAATTTTTGATAACGTTGACCTCGAAAACTTGAGCCGCGCGGCGGATGAGCGGGGGCGTTGGGAGTTTCTGCTGACGGCTGCTCCGGTTCCAGTTCCCGGCGGAACAGGTTCGCCGCTGAATCCGATCGCTACTTTTTAATGGCCTACCCGAAGTAATCAATTGACCATGCCAAGCACTCGGAGGATCGGGGCATGCGCATCACAGTCGAGTCCACCAATGCAAGGGGGCAGCAGTCAACGTGGAGCTATGTCACGTTGTTCGACGGGGCTTTCCGTCCTGTCGCAGGCCAGGACTCTGCTGAAACGGCTGTCGAGATAATCAACGAAAGCACCACCCGGATCTCCAACGCAAGGAACGGCCGGGGCTACCAGGTGATCATCAACACCCTCTTAGAAGACGGGGACACCATCAACAATGAGTACGTTCGACTGGACGAAGACGGCAACATCGTCCGCGTGACTCATGCGACCTACAGACGTCTCGGGTGAACTCCCCGTTCTCAGACCCCAACAACCCGGTAATCAGCAACCCGACCGTTGAGATCGTTAATCGACAGACCAATAAACGGTGTCTTACGGTCTCACTCTCACGTATTTCTGTAACCTCCGAGGACGGGGTTCTCCACCATACAAGTTGCCGTGGCGATCTACCGCCACGAACTCAGCCCCATTGCCTGCGGTGTCCCGCGGATCGCCCCAAGGATAAAGAATAAACTCATCGATCCATCCCGTCTGCGCATCGCCAATTCTGATTCCCATTTCCCATCCAGGATTTTGGACGTCATCAGACTCCGAATCAGCAACGTAGATTCGTCCGTGGGTATCAAAGAACACTCCGCTCGGCCGCCCGAATTGTGTCCACACGGCAAGGACGTTCCCCTCTTGATCGAAAATCTGCACTCGATTGTTCGACCGGTCACCCACAAAGAGCCGGCCCAGAGAATCGATAGCAAGGGCATGCAGGTTTCGAAACTCACCAGGCGCATAGCCGGTTTGTCCCCAGGTTTTAATGAACGACCCGTCACTTGCGAACTTCATAACGCGGTTGTTCGTATCATCACCATGGCCGTCTCCCACGAAAATGTCACCGTTGTCGGCCACCACCACATCGCTCGGACCATTAAAGTGGTCCAGGTCGTCTCCGGGCACGCCCGGGGTGCCAAGGGTCATCAACACCTCTCCCTCCGGGCTAAACTTGATGACCTGGTGTCCTCGTGTCCCTTCTGGTGTTCGTGCAGCAGCCACAGCGTCGGTCACCCACACGTTACCGTCTGAGTCCACATCGATCCCGTGCGGCCAGATGAACATCCCACCGCCGAAACTCTGCACCACCTCACCGTCAAGATTGAACTTGAGTATCGGGTCCAAATCCGAATCAAGACACTCATTCCCAAAACGATTGGGAGCCGTTGCGTCGCACCTTACCACCGCCCAGATATACTCACCGCCAGGCTGGATCGTTACCCCTCCGACCGCTCCCATCTGCCGCCCTTCTGGCAACTTCGCCCAGCCGTCGACAGCGCGATACGGATTCGGGAGAGCCTGGGCAACGGCCTCGGACGCCATGCCAACGCACGCAAGCATGGCCCACACGGCCACCAATCCAATTCGACTTATATACGACATAATCACACCTCGTTTTGAACAAATAACCTGCCAACAGTGTTCCACTATTGTGAACCCGAAGATCCCAGTTACACAACAAGAACGTTAGACAGAAAGAACCGAATCAAAGCGCCGGCTAGCTTACAGGTTTCCGCGCCTCAATTCCTCTGCTAGATAGTCGCTCGCCCGCCAGGACGGTGCTAGGATGCTCAGCGTCGGATTTTTTTCCGATGCAGTGGTAAAGACCGAACCGTCCACTACAAATACGTTGTCTACGTCGTGCATCCGACTGTAGGCATCTAAAACTGACTGGTTAGGGTCAATGCCCATGCGGCAAGTGCCATGCTCACGTATCGCCGTGCCAGGTATATCGTAGGCCTTTTACGTTGAGTATATGGTCTTCCCGCGGATGCTTGCATTGTCAGAAGTAGTCTGGTCACCGAAAAACGCCCGTAACTGGGAATCCTTCAGCCGCCGGCTCCCCCAACAACTTCAACTCCTCGACAAACTCGGAGTCAACTACCGTCCAGTAACAGCACTGGCCACTCCCTAGTAGACACACCGCATCTGGAACTAGCCGAATAAATCAGAACCTGAACAACCGCGTGAACTTCACAACGAAAGAGCGGTTCTCAAGCCGCGGGAAACCTTCGAGGCCGGTATCCCGGCCATCGCTGTAGACAATAAACAGGTCGCTACCAGGTTCATATTCCCATCGAAAGCGAATATTCGTATCGACCGCCTTACTGCTTGAGTTGAACTGTAGTAGCGCAGCTAAGAACATCCTGGGGGAAACCGTAAAACTCGCACGCGTGCCTAGTAAGGTTGTCGTAAACGAGCCTTGGGGCAAATCAACGTCACTCACTGAAAGCCGTGGTTCAATAGCCAGTCGCGGCGTAAAGACCGCACGCCCTTGGTAGCCAACATCGCTGCGGGTGCCGCTATAGAAAGTACCGCGACTGAAAAAGAGCCTGCCTGACAGGCGTCGCTGTGTACCAAAATCATATTCGGTCCGGAGGTGGCCAAAGCTGTAACCACCGACAGGCAGGATGACGTCAGAGGTGAGCTTAAACTCTTCCGGCAACCCTTCGAATGAATCCGTGTACTGCAGGTTCCACCTATCGCTGTTCTCAAGCTCCATCTCTAATCGTAGTTTGCTTGCACGGGTTTCAAGAGTCCCCGTCATATCCGTAATGTAGTCAAAGCTGCCTTGATAGATCATTCGTCGCAGCCATGGAATTGAGCGGGGTCGCGGACTAAACCGGAACTGAGCAAAGTTTCGCCGGAAGTTATCACGGCGTACAAATCCGATCTCCGGGTTAAAATTCTTGCCCACAGTGAGATGCTCGGCAGTAATGCCGTAGAGGTCACCGGTGTAGTCGAACTTGCTCCGGTAGCTCGAATTGGATTCGGCGAGTCCTGGCGTGTCGGTTTGAGCGTAATAGTTTGTAAAGTTGATATTTTCGTAGAATCGGAGGTTCAGGTCAGCACCGTAGACCTGATTGACACCCAGGCCATTTTCAAGTCGGCTTCGGCGCGTGTAAATCACGCCAAAATTACTGCGCCGCAGCATGTCCCGCTTCACCCGAACCACGGAAAAATTCGTTGAGAGCGCGTCGGCCGAAGCGGAGTCGCCGGTCTGGATGTTGAGTAGCCCAATTGAATATGGACCCGCTCGGCCAGTCACGCGTCCACCGGCGCGAATCGGGACTTCGCTCCCACCTTCAAGACCAATACGCCGACTAAAAAACAGCACTGGCGTATCACTGGGAGGCCCTCCCCAATTGACCGCGCCCGTGTCGCCAAACGAAAATATTCCCTGACCTTCGAGAAAGAACTCGCGCTTTTCCGGGAAGAAAAGACTGAAGCGTGTCAGATTCACTTGTTGCTCATCGGCTTCGACCTGGGCAAAATCGGTATTCACGGTAAAGTCAGCGATGAGACTCCGGGTAAGTCCATACTTCACATCAATACCGACTTCACCTGTAAGGTCATTCGATCTGACTGGCGTCACTTTCTTGTTAGTGAATGCTCCGGAGATCGCGGACGGCTTTATCTCAAGGTTTTTGATGGTGGTTGGAGGTTCAATACCCACCAGCGTGGCAGCTGCTGACACCTGCATCATTCCTCGGGGACCGAGCGACGCCGGCACAGGACTCAGGAACGAAGACTCGTTCTTCCACTGGACCCGACGTGAGACATTGATTCCCCAGGTCTGCTCGCCGCCACCAGCCTTGAAACGCAGCGACTTGAATGGAATCATCATCTCAACCATCCACCCCTGCTCAAAAAGGCTCGTTTGGGCATCCCAAACAGTATTCCAGTCAAGATTCACGGCGCTTTCGTCGGTGACAAGGGCGTCCATCAATCCGCCAAGTGGATTTGTGGAAAAGTTCATACCATTTCGGCCATCGTGGAAGGTGTCGAAGATGACTGACAAGAGTTCGTTGCGCCATATGGCCCGCGCGTCTCGAGTCATTTCATCAGCCACCATTCGTTCCGGTTGACTGTCCCAGCAACGCGCTGACAGATAGATGTTGTCGTCATCAAACAGAATCCAAATTTCTGTCGGTTCAGTGGGCGGGGCTCCTTCATCTGGTAATTGCTGGATGAAGCCGTCTATCGCTGGCACAGTTTGGTAGACCGGGTCATCGAGTCGACCATCTACCACAAGGGGATTTGAGATGCGCACCGCGCGAACCGTCACCTGGCCATCGGCATCCTGTGTCTTCACAGCAGGTGTTCCAGGTACACTAGCTACCTCGCCGCTCATCGCACTACCCGACTGGGCTTGAATGGGGCGGCTAACAGCTGAAACCGAGAGGACAATCAGGAAAAGACCTAGCTGGAACCAAGGCGAGCGACGGCCGGCGCCGCCGTGTCTTCTTCTACACACCACTTACTGAGAACATCGACAGTGAAAAGGTAATTTGACCAGCATCCTTGACCAGAATCCACTGTACACCAAAATGGGCCCATTTTTCCAACATCTTGGGTTTCGCCTGAAGAGTTACGCTATATCTTGTAGTCATTTTCCTTTACATTCCTGCACTTCTATGATTTCATCCCCCCGATTCGTTGTAGGCGGCGTCGGCAAGTTAGTTTTCCGGTTCTCGGGATAACACTTAGGGGGAAATTAATGAGCTCCGATCGTATCCTTCTCGTTTTGATAGTCGTCGTTTCAGTCCTGGCGGCCATTCCACAAATAGCTAGCGCATTCGCGATGTGGGGACTTGTCCTCGTACTTCTCGGATTAATTGCTGGTTTTATGGGTGGATATGATTCAGATATGACGCAGCGAATACTGATCTACGTAATCGCAGCGACATTAGGTGGCATTTCCAATAGCCTGGATAGCATTATGGTTGTCGGGCCTTGGCTAAATGCAGTGCTTGACAACATGCAGACTGGGATTCAGGGCATCGCCGTAGCGGTCTTTATGCTAGCGATGTACGAAAGGATCATGCCTGCCCAGCAGACCGGCGGGTACCATCCGTAGGGCGGATTAGATGCGGGTCCGGGTCGGCGCAGGAAATCCCTTCCCGCCCCGCCTGCCGGTGCCCGCATCCCCTTCTTGTTTCTGCCCTGTTGGCGTGTGAGTGCGCCCGTCCCAGGGGGCGCACAGTGGGCGTGTGTCCGCTTGATCTTTGGCCTGGTCCTCCCTCCGCTGGAGTATTAGCGGCTTGCTGGCGGGGTCGGATTAGCGATTCGATCCTTAATCGCCTCTACTGTCCAGTGGGCCCGCGCCGAAGAAACACGCTCTGCTAATTCGAGTGCCACCTACAGTATTCCACTCTGAGTGGTTGCACCGGCGGCGGCTCTGCGGTAAAAGCAGTAGAACACCAAACACGGACCCATGGCATTCAACCGAAAACAGAAAGAACAACACTCGATGGCCGGCACTTCTGGACGGGCGCCACTCAGACCGCTGCACCAGTTTTTGGTGCCCTTGGCGCTGACGCTCAGCCTCATCCTGATGTCGCTCGTGCCGCGTGTGCAGGCCAACGCGACTCTCACATGGTCGTTCTGGGCGGCGGCCGCGGTGCTCCTGGTCTGGCAGGCCGCGCTCTTCCTGCACATGCGGCGACAGGCCGCCGGTCGGTCGTTCCACATCGAGCTCCGACTGCAGCATTATCTACAGGCTGCGCTGCAGGTAATCTTGTTCGCCTACTGGGGCTGGTACTGGCGGCCGGTCTACGACATGGTCTGGCTCATAGCTGCGCAGCTGGCGTTCGCCTACGCCGTCGACATACTGCTCGCCTGGTCGCTTCGCGACCGTTATGTTCTCGGCTTTGGTCCGGTGCCCATCACCCTCAGCGTCAACCTGTTCATCTGGTTCAGAGACGACTGGTTCTACCTGCAGTTCCTGATGATCGCGGTCGGGTTCCTGGGCAAGGCGTTCGTGCGGTGGCACCGTGAAGGCCGGAGTATGCACATCTTCAACCCGTCAGCCTTCTCGCTGGTGTGCTTTTCGCTGGTGCTCATCGCCACAAATACAACCGACCTCACCTGGGGTGAGGCGATCGCCACAACACTGGTCAGGGCGCCGAACATTTACCTGGTCCTGTTTCTAATCGGCCTGGTGGTCATGTATTTCTTTTCGATCACGCTCATCGCCGGATTCGCGGCGGCCGTGCTGTTCGGTTCGAGTGCCCTGTACGCCGCGGTAACGGGGGTCCCCTATTTCGTCGATTCCGAGATCCCGGCCGCGGTGTTTCTGGGACTGCATCTGCTTGTCACCGACCCGTCCACCTCGCCGAGAACACCGCTCGGCAAGATCGTCTTCGGCCTGCTGTACGGGCTGGGGGTCTTCGGGCTCTACTCGCTGCTCGGAGCCGTCGGCGCTCCGACCTTCTACGATAAGCTCCTGTGCTTGCCGCTCATGAACCTGGCCGTTCGACGGATCGACGCGTTCGTTTGTTCGGTCCGAGATTACCCCATGACGAGTCGTTGGCGTGTGGACTGGACTTCGGCTCGCGCCAACCTAGCTCACATGGCCGTCTGGATCGCGTTGTTCAGTGCGATGACGGCGATCGGAAAGACCGATGGAAGACACACGGGCGACAGCCTCCCATTCTGGGAACAGGCATGCGCAGACGGCCGCCGCAACGCGTGCGAGCGTTTACTCTCGATCGAATCGGTCTATTGTGGCGACAACTCGGGGTGGGCCTGCAACGAGCTTGGCGGGCATTACACGGTCGGAACGCTCGTAACGCCAGATCCTGAACTCGCGGCAAGCTATTTTTCGCGAGCGTGCGAGTTAAGATTCCAAGCCGCTTGCGTCAACCTCCTCGAACCAGGACGCTTCAGTAGGGCCAACCCGAAGACCCTAGACCTAAGACTCTTGTTACGCGAGCGGAAACAAAACTTAATGGAGATGCCCGAACAGGAACTTCATGAGCGCGCCTGCGAGCACAACTGGGTCTTCGCGTGCGACCGTATCGGCACGAATGAAGTCAGCCCCTTGAGCCCGAGAACTGATGGATCCCGACGATAGGCCGACGCGTTCGACGCCCCTTACCGGCTTAGCACTACTGACACTCCTCGTCGGTATAGCGGCAGTCTGGTTGTTCTTTCAAGCGCCATCGGCTGGACCGACTCAGCAATTACAGCCTGCGCTTGACTCGACAGCTGTGGCTGGATTCCTGACGGAACAATGGTTCCTGCCGGACACTGCGATGCTGGGATTCGTGGAAATTCCCGCTGGACCCTTTCTGATGGGAAGCGACGCGGCGGTCGATACCCTCGCCTTCGACAATGAGCGATGGTCTAGTGACCACGCGCAGCAAACGGTCGAACTCCCGACGTTTTATATCGGTCAATATGAGGTTACCGTTGCTCAGTTCAGAGCCTTCGTCGCTGCGACTGACTTTCGCGTGGATCCACAGATGCTAGAGAGCCAGCTCGATCATCCAGTCACCTCGGTCTCCTGGCCGGATGCGCTTGCGTATTGTCGATGGCTCGAAACTGCACTCAAGGAGTCTCCGGAAACGCCAGCCCAATTACGCGACTTGCTCCATGACCACTGGAAGATTGGTTTGCCAAGCGAGGCAGAATGGGAAAAGGCGGCACGGGGAACAGATGGCCGCATCTACCCGTGGGGGGACCGTCCGAGACAGAACCGAGCCAATTACACTGGGGAAGGCACGACCCCGGTAGGAAGTTTCGATTGCCCAGATTGTACTTTTGGTCTCTCTGACATGAGCGGGAACGTCTGGGAGTGGACACGAAGTCCCTATCAGCCCTACCCCTACACTCGTACGGATAACTTTGAAAACCTTGACAGTGACGCCCTCTGGGTTATGCGAGGAGGCTCGTTCATTGATTCAGAGCAGAATATCCGTGCCGCCGTTCGGGGTGGCGCTGATCCCGGTGCGCGCCGGCCATTTATTGGGTTTCGCTTGGTCCTATCGCACTTTTAAGAATTCCTAGAAACTATTAAAAAGACGCTTCCAACGCTCCACCACAATCAACATTCGCCTAGGGGGTCGACGATGGTATGCTCACCTAGGTGATGGCGTTTCAATATCTGGCTACCTTCGCCCTCGTTTTCCTAACCATGGCCTGCCGGTCGACCGGTGTCGACCCACTAACGCCAGATGTAAATACTGGACAGTCCGCGGGTGGAACACCTGCGCCCCTCTTGCAGGGTGGGGCTCCAGGAGAGGCAAGCCGGAATATCACGGTCGAGGAAGCAACGGACCTCTCCGGAATCCAGCACACAACAGCCGATGTAGCGTTTATGCAAGGCATGATTAGCCATCACGCGCAAGCCTTGGAAATGACTGCTCTGCTATACGAGCGGTCTACCTGGCAGGACATTCGCATGCTTGCCCAACGAATTGACGTTTCGCAGGCCGACGAAATCAGCATGATGCGGGCCTGGCTAGCGGTCCGTGACGAGGGAGTGCCCGGAAACGCGGAACACCACGCGGATGGCACGATGTTAATGCCTGGGATGCTGACACCAGACCAGATGGCCGAGCTGGCAGCTGCGACCGGGTCAGACTTCGACCGACTGTTTCTTGAATACATGATCATGCACCACCAGGGCGCGGTGGTCATGGTCGAGGAGTTGTTTGCGAGTCCCGGCGCGGCTCAGGAATCGCAGATTTTTAGCTTTGCTTCAGACGTCATTGCCGACCAGAGCATGGAGATCACGCGAATGCGCCGTATGCGTGGCATGCTCGAGGATGAATAACCAAGAACGTTTTCCAGGAACCCAGACACTGATGAGGTCCCGTATGACAGCGACCATGATTGCCTTGCGACGACACCACTATGGGCTGATAAGACTCACCTTGGCCATCGGTCTCATTACCGGCCTGCTCATTACCAGTCAAGGGCTCGCCCAGGAACGACAGGAAGATCCCCGCGTCGGCCTTGCGGCAGGGTTTCTTGATGCGGGTCAAGCCGCACACAATATGGAGTTAGTAAGAAATCTACCGAAGCCGGAGGGTTTCTACGACCCCGAGCAACCTGCGGGCGCACCCAGAATGCCGCCGCCGCCGGAACCGGAAGAGGGTGAAGAGGCCCCAACTAATCCTCCAACGCGTCCTCCGCAAGGCCTCAGCTACACAAACTCGGACCTCGCGTTCATCGACAATTACATGTTTGTCGGCAACTATCACGGTTTCAACACATACAGCGTGGAAGACCCTCAAGAGGTGGAACGCCTCGCGTCATTCGTGTGCCCTGGTGGTCAAGGCGACGTGTCCGTCTACGGCAACTTACTGTTTATGTCCGTTGAGCAGACCAGAGGTCGGCTCGACTGCGGGGTGGGAGGCGTTGAAGAACCGATCAGCGGCGAGCGATTTCGTGGCGTTCGTATTTTTGACATTAGCGACATTAGACGTCCGCAGCAGGTGGCCGCAATACAGACCTGCCGTGGTTCACATACCCACACTGTAGTGCCAGACCCAAACGACCCGAATAATGTGTATATATACGGACAAGGCACTGGCTCCGTCAGGGATGACGAGGAGCTCGACGGCTGTATTGACCTAGAACGGGAAGGACGCGAGGTCATTCAGGACCCAGACGAAGAACCGGACACAGCGCTCTTTAGCATCGATGTGATCCAGGTACCGATCGCGGCACCTGATACAGCTCGCATCGTCAATCGACCCCGCATTTTTGCCGACCCTGAAACAGGTTCAATCGCTGGCCTCTGGCAAGGTGGCGACCATGGTGAGGGTACGCAGAACTCGCGGATGACCACACAATGTCATGACATCACCGTGTTCGCTGAGCACGGCCTGGCAGCCGGTGCGTGCGCCGGAAACGGCATTCTCCTGGACATCAGCGATCCTGTAAATCCCGAACGAATTCATGAGGTCGTGGACCAGAGTTTCGCTTACTGGCACTCGGCGACCTTCAACAACGACGGTACAAAGGTTGTCTTCACTGACGAATGGGGCGGTGGCGGCCGACCGCGGTGTCTCGCCACGGACCTGCCGAGTTGGGGAGCCAATGCAATCTTCGACATCGTTGATCGCAAGTTGGTGTTCAAGAACTACTACAAGTTGCCAGCGCCACAATCCGAGCTTGAAAACTGTGTTGCGCACAATGGTTCGCTAATTCCGGTCCCGGGGCGAGACATCATGGTTCAGTCGTGGTATCAAGGAGGTATCTCTGTTTTCGACTTCACCGACTCGGCCAATCCGGTCGAAATTGCGTACTTCGACCGCGGTCCTCTCCCCGGTGAACTTGGGACCATGGGAGGCTTTTGGTCCAGTTACTGGTACAACGGCTACATTTACGGAGCTGGAATCGCCCGCGGCGTCGATGTGCTCAAATTAACACCCAGTGTGCATCTGTCACAAAATGAGATCGATGCGGCAACAGACGTTGAACTCGCTGTGTTTAACGCGCAGAATCAAACAATCATTGAATGGACTCCGAGTCCAGCGGTGGCGCGAGCTTACCTAGACCAGCTCACTCGTCGTAATGGGATCCGGGCTGCGCACGTGACCGCCCTCGATGGTTTACTGGACCAACTCGATCAGCCCAACGCTGAGCTGCCGGACGAGCTGGATGCTCTGGCGACTGAGTTGGTGGGTGACGCGAGATTGTTACCAAATAACGCGTCTAGACTGCACTCCCTAGCAGAAACCTTGCAGGACCTATCAGCTAGTTTGCGCTAGAAGAGGAGATTACGGAGACGTCCAGAACGTCATTTTGACCGCGAAGATGTTGTCACCGGCAGCTGACAACGAGCCAAGAAGGTCGCCGAGGCCAACGTTTTGGCCTTCGGCGACCCGGCTCGCTCGGTTCTGCTGCCAAACCACAAAGAGATTGCTGCCTGGACGCCACTCCCATCGCAACACCACATTGCTCCGAAACGATCGCACATTAAAATCGTAGTTTCTTAGCTCGAAGGTTGCACTTCCATCAGTAACGAGCTGTTTGCCATCGGCAAGCGGTTCGATTGTCGTGCCGTCTGTTCCGTAATAGCGTAGCTCTGGCCCACGCGGTACCAGCAACTCGCCAAACCGAACGTAACGGCCGCTAGCGGCAAAGGGCTCTGCATACACATCGAGCGTCAGGTCCGGCTTGAAAGTGTAATTGACCCGCAATTGACTAGAAATCGTCACGCCATCTGGAACACCGAAGATATAGCGCTGCCCATAGGTTTCTGACCGGCCACCGTCGACTGTCGTAAGGTACTGCCGATTGATTGGTCCTTGAAAACTTCCCCGGGTGCCATTCTCATCACGAAACTCATTGCGGATCGCAACCTGCAACGATGGTGAAGGCCGAAAGGAGACACCCCCATTGATTCGCCACGTTTCGTCGCCTAATTCATTCGACTGATAGTTTGCGGAACCTCCCCACCGTGTCCGGCTGGTTTCGCGGTTCCGCAACACCCAAGTGTAACTCCACCCAAGTGGCACCCCCATTACTGGTCCACCCCGTGTTAGTTGAGCATCTAGACCTCGGAAAAACCGGGTGATATTCAAATCAGTCCGCATAAAGTTCAAGAAAGTGAAACTATTGTTGCTGTCGATCTTGTATCGCGCCCCCAACTCCCGGTCAAAGTATAAGTATTGGTTCAGGTTCAGCGTGAATGAATAGCGGCGAAACAATGACCCGGGTGCAGTCTCCCGATACGTCACCCGCGCACTATTCATGTAGTCTCCAGCGAAGTTGAGGCGACCAAAATCACTTGGCTCGAATTCAGGTGATTCGATCTGTATATTTGCTCGCCATAACCAATGCCGGCCAGCGACTTTATTGAGCCTCGCACTGAGCTGTCCACCGTTGATCGAACGGCGAGTCCCGTCGAACCGGATCACGGGTTGGTCTATTCGTTGCAATAAATGGGAGTTTCTCCGCTGGTAGCCAGCAATCGCTTCGGGCTCCCCATCAATGTGTGTGAATCCCGCGGCAAAGTCAGCCTCGTAGGTCCGGTCGCCAAATCGTAATTTCGCATCCGCTCCACCTGTGACAGCATTTCGACTCAGACGTGCGGCCAGTGCGTCCGTTGGTGACATCTCACGGTGCAATGTCGTTAAATGCGCCCCTAGAACGGAACCTTGATCTCCGATTTCTTGCATTACCCGAGCGACCCCCCAAGCTGAACGCGGAGTTACCCGCACACGCGCTTCCTCTCCACCGGTCGAGGTCTTTGCAAACTCTTCATCAGTGACTGCACCCAACAGGCCGATCGAGGTGCCAGAGGATAATCGGCCTGTCAGTTTCCCGGCTCCAAGAATCGTGGTCGTATCGGGATAGTCCACGTAATCACCGGAAGCCGAACCACTCGAACGAGCACCAATCCGTCGGGAGTAGTAATAGTTCCCGGTACCAGCAGTCAAAACGTTGTTCCCCTCAAGAAAAAATGGCCGAAGTTCAGGAAAAATAGTTTCAAAGGCTGTCAGATTTACTTCGGCTGGGTCAGCATCAATCTGGCCAAAATCCGGATTTACTGTGACGTCGAGGGTGAGGTTGGAACCGAGACCAAATTTCAAGTCTGCACCAGCCCGTCCACTAAGATTCTTGCCATCATCAAACGGATTCGCCAAATCCCGGTCTGCGTTAACCGACGACGAACCCGCTACGTAGGGCACAACCTCAAGCCGACGACCGGAAGTAACTCCTTGGAGCCCGTGTAGCTCGCCAAACCGAGATGCCCAGCCGGTCTCTGTGCGCCGTATAAGTGTCCAGTAATTCTCCTCGTCCAATGACGGCACGTCCCGCTTGATGTTCAGGCCCCACACATGCTCATCTCGGGCATTAAATCGTAGCTGTGAAAATGGTAACCACAGCTCGGCCGTCCAACCATCAACCGTAAACTCCGTCCTGGCCCGCCAGACCGGGTCATATTCAGTGTCCTCATTTGTCTCGGTGTCGGTTGGATGAAAATGATCGAGCCGGACCCCAGCAGCAGTTACGCCGAAACTGTATGCCGTGCGGCGATCAAGAAACGTGTCTAATTCGATCTCGATCGACTCGACCTGTGCGCCATCATCACGTCGGCTGAGCATCGACTGAATCGGCCCCGAAGCAAACATGCGAGCTCCGACGTACAGCGCCGTGTTATCGTAAATGAAACGCACCTCCATGCGGTCGGTTGGCTCCGCTCCCTCGACCGGTTCTTTCTGAATAAAGTCAACCACGGGCGCCGCTGTCTGCCAGGCGATTTCATCGAGACGCCCATCAACTTGAATTGCAGTGTTCACGCGCACCGCAAGTGCCTGCTTCCGTTCACCCGAGAGTGCCTGCGCACAGACGTCGGACGTGATGAGCAGTTGCAAAACCGTAATTATTCCCAGTGAGAGGCCGACGTAGCGCACAAGATAGCTCGGAAGGGATGATTAACCGCGACGAGATAAAAACTAGTCAAGCGCGTTCAAAAAGGCGTCGATATCCGTGTCGTTGTTATACACAGATACTCCGATCCTGATTCCCCGAACCGATTGTGTTGTACCACTAGAATCAGTCATCTGCCATTGACCTGGAGACACCACACGCTGACCGAAAGCACGATCGAGTTTGGCACGAGTAACATCAGGTTCGGCTGTAAGGAAACTGACAATCGGCGTCGGTGTGTCTAGAGGCGTAATGGACGGATAGCCAAGTCCCGGCATCTCCGTTTGTAGGCGATCCACAAGTCGCTTCGTGTGTGTACGAATGTTTCGAACTCCCAGCCGCGCGAGATACTTGAGTCCCTGATGTGCACACACGGCCGGTAAGTAGGGCATCGTTGTTGTTCCCTCGTATATTGCAGCACCAGGCCGAGGAACAAAGTGACCGTCTTTTTGTGTTACTTGCCGTAAGCCATATCGTGTTTGCTTGATCACATCACCCTGCAGATCGCGCTTGACATATAAAAATCCTAAGCCAAAGTCCCCCATAAGCCACTTGTAGGTACTGCACGCACAGCAGTCGATTCCCATTGCCTGCACGTCAACAGGGGTATTACCCGCTGCCTGAATAATGTCAGCATAAACATAAGCACCATGAGCGTGAGCGATATCACTGATCGCACGTACGTTGTGCATGTAGCCATTAATGTTGGACACCAAAGCCATTGACACCAAGCGAGTATTCGCATCGATCGCTCGCTCCATGTCGGCAACATCGATTTGCCAATCGCGATGCCGGACAACACGGAGGTCGATGTGGCCCGCCTCGGCTAAAGCTGTATACAGATAGCGGGAAGCTGCGAAGTGAAGGTCGTCAATTACTACGTTGCCACCCAACCCTGCCAGGCCGAGTCCTGATACAACCAAATTCTCCCCATCAGTCGTACTCAAAACAAAAGCAATCTCCTCAGCACTCGCATTAATAAGCGCCCCAAACATTTGCTTTGTCTCAGCCTGCTCGGCCGGGGTAAAGCCATCTCGGCCTAACGCTCCCAGCGCTCGATACTGCGAGTACTCTTCAAGAGCTCGTAGGGTATGAACACTAAACGGATGGGTTTCGGCCGCTGCTAGCCATAGGTGCTTGGCAGCACGGGGGAACTCCGATCTGACGACTGAGAAATCTGGGGGCACTCCCATTGCACCACCACTGGAGTCAGCAGTCATGTTTTGTCCAGCCCCAAGCGCTAGCGCACCTGCCCCGACAGTCTTCATCAATTCACGTCTACTGAAATTCATATCAAAGTCCTCTCTGTCACGCAGTCACCCTACACCCCGTGCGTAATTCCTCCGTCAACCCGAAGGTTTTGACCAGTAATATATCCAGCATCCGCCGACAGCAAGAATCGAACCGTCTTACCAATTTCATTGACCGAACCGTACCGTCCCATCGGAATCTGCTGTAGATGCTCATCGACCACCGGAAATGAATCCACAAACCCAGGCAGCACACTGTTCATCCTAATCCCGTCACTAGCATGGGTATCAGCATAAAGCTTGGTGAAACTCCCTAACGCTGCTCGCAGTGTCGCTGAAATCGGAAATGCTGCTGACGGCTCGAAGGCAGCAAACGTAGAAATGTTAACTATGGCGCCACCGCCCTGAGCCTTTAGCACAGGTGTGACCAACCGCGCCATCCGGATTACACTCAGTAAAAGTAGGTCAAGTCCAGTTCGCCAATCGCTATCCGTTAAATCTAGCAGTGGCCCCTTCGGTGGATGGCCGGTATTGTTGACGACGGCATCAAGCTGCCCATACTGTTCGAGTGTGACCTTCACGAGACGTTCCAGGTCATCTGGCTCCGTGACTGACCCAGTGACACCGACCGCGCCCAACTCGTCTGCGAGCGTCTCGGCGGCTCCCGAGACCGACATCAAAGACAAGCGGTAGTCAGCCCTAGCAAGTTCACGAGCGATAGCCTCACCCATACCTTTGCCGGCCGCAGTTACAATCGCCACACGATTGTCGGACATAAAGCTCAGACCTATCTCGGCATCAGCTTACTTTATTCTGTCGCGTTGCGGACCAACGCCAGTTTCCGTTTGCGACTCCACCCTTTAATCTCAGCCTCTCGATGTTGCGCTGACGACCGATCGGCGTGAGCTTCCTTCCATGCAAGCCGAACAGGGCGTCGACCCGAAGTATATCGGGCGCCCCCAGTGCCATTATGCTCTCGGAGACGGCGTTCCAGATCCGTCGTCACACCAGTGTAGAGAGACCCATCGGCACAGTGAAGCAGATAGCAGAAATACATAGGCCAATCAGCACTGAGCTTATGCGGTTGCCTACCTCTTCGTCGAGTCACGTTCATTCCCACGGTCCTTCTATATAATTCGTGTGATCCCCACTTGGGTACCGCCCATGCCAAGAAACCCGACACTTATCCGTTACCCATCCCTTGCTGCCGCGCTTGTATCCATGGTTTTTCTTTCGAGCTGTCAAATTACAAATTCCATTCCTGAATACGGGTCGAAGGGAATTCCTGACACCTCGAAGACGCGACCAAACATCTTACTCATCGTTGCGGATGACATGGGCTATACCGATATCGGGTCGTTCGGTAGCGAGATCCCCACGCCTAGTTTGGATGCGCTGGCGATGAACGGGGTTCGCTTTGCTAATTTCCACGCTGCACCTAGCTGCGCGCCCACACGAGCCATGCTCATGTCGGGAGTAACGAATCGCGAGGCGGGTGTTACGGATTCAGTCGAAGCGGTATTATCGAACAACATTGCGGGCCCCTTGCCTGCTCTCCTCCAAGATGCGGGCTACCGCACCTACATGGCTGGGAAGTGGCATCTGGGACATGAACACGAACAAAGTCCTACTGCCCGAGGTTTTCACGCCTCGTATGCGCTGGTCCGCGCCGGCGATAATCACTTGGGCACGAGCAACTTTCCCTCTGACATCGTTGCTTATCGTGAAAACGGTCAAGTCGTCGAACTTCCAGATGATTGGTTCTCAACTGCACTCTATACGAACAAGCTCATTGAATTATTGCGTGACGGAGAAGACGCTGAACAACCCTGGTTCGGTTACCTGGCGTTCACAGCACCACACTGGCCACTGCAAGCACCGACGGACTGGCGTGACCGGGCTGTAGGGCGTTATGACGAGGGATACGACGTGCTCCGCGCAGACCGCATCAAGCGCACTCGGGAACTCGGAATCATCCCAGAGACCACCAGTGTTAACGACTACATTGGCGTCGCGCCCGCGTGGGAGAGTCTAGACTCCGAGTCGAAACGTCAGCAGGCGCGAGCCATGGAACTCTATGCCGCTATGGTCGAAAACATGGATTTCCATGTCGGTCGCATGGTGGATTACCTAAAGACCAGTAACCAGTTCGAAGACACCGTCATTCTTTTCTTCTCAGACAACGGCGCGTCCGGCAGCGACTCGAGTTTCCGCCCAAGAACGATACCCCGCACAGACTGGGATAACAGCTTGTCCAATATGGGCCATGAAGGATCGTTCGTCGCTATCGGCCGGGGATGGGCCGAGGCCACCACGGCTCCGTTTCGAAACGTCAAAGGTTCACTCTACGAAGGGGGCACACGGGCGGCAGCCTTCCTACACCACAGGTCGATTCCACAAAGTGGAAACATTGACCGTGGCTACCTAACAGTGATGGACGTGCTCCCGACCCTCCTGGAAATCGCCGGGGCGGTACACCCCGGAATCGAATTTCAGGGCAAGCCCGTCCTCCCCATCCGAGGGCGGTCGTTCTGGGACCGGGCTAGGGGCAACACGGCTCCAGTTCACGATGAATCCGACGTCATCCCCTGGATGACATCGGACGAACGTGCTGCTTTAGTACGCGGAGACTGGAAGCTCGTGCGAGAGTCAGCGAATGAAAACCCCGACAGTCAATCAGCCTGGCAGCTCTATGACTTGGTCGAAGACCCCTGGGAATCAACTGACCTCACAGGCGCCCATCCTCAAGAGTCAGCTGAACTGATCGAACTGTGGCATAACTACCGCGCCGGACTCTAGGTTCAATAACAGGTCCCACCCGATATAATCTTCCCGTCCAATACCATTTGCGAAACGAGGCCAACATGCAGTTTTCAGTCGTATCGCCGGCTCAACGTACTCTCATGCTCATCTTTGTCTTACTCTTGATGGCGGTCACCACCGCTCCCCTATCAGCTCAGACCCAACAGCCAATGACCTTTCTCGATGTGCAAGAGCTTGCACGGCCAGGTTCCTGGACACCCAGCCCAGACGGCCAATGGATGCTCTACACAATTTCAACGCCGGACTGGCAAGAGGATACGTCCCAGGTTGATATTCATCTCGTCTCAATGTCTGGTGGCCTGCCGTCAAGCCGGCAGATGACATTCACAACGGATGATAATGAAAGTTCTCCTCAATGGTCTCGTGACAGCAGTTTCTTCGTGTTCGCGTCAGACCGAGACGCACCCGTAACCGAGTCTGTTAACCAACTGTATTTCATGCGGCCTGACGGAGGAGAGGCCCGCCAGATCACGAATGTCGAAAAAGGTGTAGCCGACTTCGCCTTCAGCTTCGACGGCACATGGTTGGCCTATCGGAGCGGCGAAGTCGGACTCGAGCAACTTTATCGACTTCCGGTAGATGACCTCTTCCTGGCTGACGCCGACCAAGTGACAGACGGAGAAGCAGGCATTGAAGACTGGACATGGGCCCGGGACAGCCAGAGCATTTATTTTATTCGCCAGAATTTTCGGGACGAAGATGACGTGCGCCGTCGTGAAGAGAACTTCACAGTCGACATCAAGAATGCAGTCACGCCGTTTTCCAACCTGTGGGTAACCGACTTGGCCTCGCAGAGCGTGCGACAGTTGACCAATCTTCCTGACGCCAGCGTGACCGATTTTGAACTCTCCGTTGATGGCCGATGGGCAACCTTTGTGGGTGGATCGACGGAACGCTACGAGCGCAACATCACGGCGTCGCGCCTCTATGCGGATCAGTATCTACTTGAACTCTCCACTGAACACATCGAACGGCTCACCGAAAACTTTGAGATCGCTGAAAGTGACCTTGGCATCTCACCCGACGGTCGGTGGGTTGCGTTTTCGGGCCCAGACGATATGAGTCGCTACACGATGACGGATAGTCGTGTCTATATTCGTGAGGTGACCGACCGCGGCGGCCCATTTCGAAAACTTGGTGCCGCCTTTGACGGTAGCGTAGGTATAGATTTCTGGTCCAACAACGGAGACACCATCTACTTCAACCACGGCGTTAAGGTAACCACACAACTCCATGCCCTAGACATCGCCACTGGCGAGGTAAAGCAACTTACGAGCGAGCGGGCCGCCCTCAGAGTTAGTCGAAACGAGGAGACGGACACGATTCTGATCGCCTACTCTGACCCAAAAACTCCACCAACAGTTTTTTCTGTCCCGGAAGTAACTCAAGTCGCTGACCGGTCCGCATGGGTGCAACTGGTCGATGCCAACCCCCAAGTTGCTGAGTTCGCACTTGGCGAGGAGAGTGAGATTAACTGGCGGTCAACCGACGGCAAGCTCGTTGGCGGAATCTTAGTGAAGCCGGTTGGATACCGAGAAGGCCAGCGTTATCCACTTATCGTGGCAATTCATGGCGGACCGGCCTCGGCTGATGTCCTTCGGTTTAACGGCGGCTATAACGCCCAAGTCTATGCTGGTAGTGGTTACGCTATTCTGAAGCCGAACTACAGAGGCTCGCGAAATTACGGCAATGCCCACCGCACTGACATCGTTGGTGACTACTTCACGCTGGGCTACGACGACATCATGACCGGTGTCGATTACCTGATAAGCGAAGGTGTCGTTGACGGTAACAGCATGGGAGCTCTCGGGTGGAGTGCCGGTGGACACTGGTCGAATTGGCTCTTAACCCACACCGACCGCTTCAAGGCGATTAGCTCTGGGGCTGGCACAATGAATTGGATTTCGATGTATGCCCAAAGCGATGTCCAACGGAACCGCCGGTTCTATGTAGGCGACGATTTGTTATACGACAATTTCGACATGTACTGGGACCAGTCACCACTCAAATATATTAAGGATGCGAAAACGCCCACAATGATTCATGTGGTTGAAGGCGATCCACGGGTGCCCAGCCCACAGTCGGTTGAACTCCACATGGCACTCAAGAAGCTGGGTATTCCTACTGAGCTGTTCATGTACCCGGGACAGAGCCACGGCATCCCCGATCCACGCAACCGCCTCCTTAAGGCGGTCAGTGAAATGGCCTGGATGGACTATTACGTCCGTGATATGGGCGAGAAATTCCAGTGGCGCGACGTTTTACAAACCTTGCCTGAAAAGAACGGGAAATCGGAATTACCCTAGACGACAAGTAAATTCCCGACGCTGCGGTAGTCTAGGCGGAGCCAACCGCTACATGCCGACTCAGGGCTGAAGGAATGCCTCTCGAATCAAATGACCGACTCTTCTCGACTTGTCGGCTCTATCGTATGAGTTATTACGGGTTGTCAGGAGGCGCCAGAACCGTGGTCGTCAACATTGAACGCTGACTTGGTGACCAAAAAAACGACCCGGGCATTCGGCTTCAGCGAATACCCGGGCCGTCAAGCTGTCACTGGCGAACCGCTACTACTGGCTCGGCCACAGAACGCCTTGGCTATTTGTGCCTTGGGCATCCTCGGGAATATTTCCCATTCCCTTATAAACGAACTTTTGGACGCGAGACCCTTCGTAGGTCTCTGTCGTGTAGATATTGCCATCCGAATCAACAGCAATACTGTGCACGGCAAAGAACATGCCTGGCTGCCGCCCACCATCACCGAACGCCGTTAGAACTTCCATGGTCTCGCGCAGGATGATGTAAACCTTCATGTTCTGGCCATCCGCAAGATAGAGGAAGGTCTGCTCAGGATCCGGTGAGAAGTCAATGTCCCAAGTCGACCCCTGAGACATGGTGGCCGGAGCAATGATGTACTCAGTCACATACGTCCCATCCTTCTGGAAGACCTGAATTCGATCTGCCGCGCGGTCGCAAACATATACGAGGCCATCATTGGAAATCTCCGAACAGTGCACTGGCCCGCGGAACTGTTTTGCCGGCTCCGCCTCATCGGGAGAGTATCGACCGAGGTCAACTGAATCGTCAGGCGGATTGCCGTATGCACCCCAATATCGCTTCATCTCGCCAGAATCCATATCGACTACAGCGACCCGCTTATTAAAGTAACCGTCGGCAAAATATGCTTCGTTCGCTTCAGCATCGATCCCGATCTTCGCGACACGCCCGAAACTTACCGGATCGTGGCTGTCACGCTCAAAGACTGGCCGACCATCGCTTTCACCAACTTGACGGGCACCAAACACGCCGAAAGATTTGATGAAGGTGCCGTCACGCGTAAACTTGAGGACATGTGAGTCAGCACCACCATTCCCACCGATCCACACGTTGTCCATGTGGTCAATGGTGATCCCGTGGTTCGACAGCGGCCACACGTACTCATCAGAAGTCTCCGTGCCAGGCCCACCCCAGGATCCGACGAGGTTCCCCTCCTGGTCGAACTCAAGAACGGGGTCACCAGGCTGGCAGCACTCGGCCAGCGGCGGGTCCTGCGCCAGGCCGATTTCGGTTCGCGCAACGAACTGGTCCGGGGTGTTCCGATGCACCACCCAAATATGATTCTGCGAATCAACGTCTACGCCAATCGTCGGCCCCATCAGCCAATGGTTCGGTAAGTTCTTCGGCCACAGCGGGTCGACCTCAAACATCGGCACCTGCTGGCCCTGGGCCTCTTCCGGGGCCTCCTCGTCAACCATAGCTTGACCACACCCAAGCACAATGAGGAGCGTGGCTAATGACGCCCCGACCAAAAGCTTCTGATTCCGCTTCATCCCGTCCTCCCCTTACGAAGATCCGATCTCTACACTGCCGACCCACCGGACCGAGGAACACCCCAAGGCCCGCTAGCGACAGCGGGCATAAAGTATACTGGCGATCCGCTCGAATGCACCCAATTTCCTTAGTTCGCCGTTTCTGTCCTCCATTCTCGTGTCCCAAGCACTTGGGAGACTGCTTATCTTACTTATCATCAATTTCTTACAGTCACTTACGATCAGTGCCCTCTCGGCCTGAACGGAGGTTCAGAGTCCTGGTGCTTCTGGTCGGAGGCCTCCTGTTCTTACAACCGGCCACCATATCGACCCACGACATTCCCGCTGACGTCACCGTTCAGGCGATCGTCAAGGCTCAGGGCCAGCGCTTGCGCATGCTAATCCGTGTGCCGCTCGTTGCGATGCAGGACTTTAACTTCCCCCAGCGCGAGGAAGGATACATCGACGTTGAGGCAGCGGAGTCGATGTTGCGGGACGCGATTATGGTGTGGGTCGGCGACGAGTTGAACGTCTACGAGGAGGACACTCTACTGACTGGCCAGGACCTCGTTGCTGTGCAGGTATCGCACCCAACCGACCGTTCGTTCGCAACCTACGACGAAGCCCTAGCACGTATCACACAGCAGCCATTGTCAAATGAAACAAACGTTTACTTTGAAAATGGGTTGCTCGACGCGATGTTCGAATATCCGATTAGCTCCGACCAGTCCAATTTTTCAACAGACTTAACCCTCGCGCGATTAGGCCTACGAACCGTCACGGTCTTACGCCTTGTATTACCCGACGGCACCGTACGCCCGTTCGAGTATTTAGGAAATCCCGGTTTAGTCAGACTCGACCCGAGGTGGCACCAAGCGGCTTTCCGATTCGTGGCCCTCGGGTTTGAACACATCCTCGACGGAATTGACCATTTACTCTTCCTAGCCTGTCTCGTAATTCCATTTAGACGTCTTCGCCCGTTGGTTGCTATTGTGACTTCGTTCACCGTGGCCCATTCGGTGACGTTGATTGCATCCGCGTTCGACCTCGCACCAGCCGCAGCATGGTTTCCACCGCTTGTCGAAACGGCGATAGCCCTCTCAATCGTATACATGGCAGTGGAAAACATCGTCGGGGTGAAGCTCCGCCGTCGCTGGTTAATCACCTTTGGATTTGGCCTTGTTCATGGATTCGGATTCTCATTCGCCCTACGTGAAACGCTCCAGTTTGCTGGCCCCCACCTATTGATGTCCCTTCTTTCCTTCAACGTCGGGGTCGAGTTAGGTCAGTTAATGGTCCTCGTGGTTCTGATCCCAGCGCTCGGACTATTATTCCGCGTAGTGCCGGAGCGTATCGGCGCCGTCCTCCTGTCAGCACTAGTGGCTCATACAGGGTGGCATTGGATGAGCGAGCGAGCGCGCGCGCTAGCCCTGTTTGACCTGTCGCTCCAGCCACCTCAGTGGAATCTTTCACTGGTGGCAAACGTCCTGCAGTGGGGAGCGCTAGTTCTGGTTATCGCTGGGCTGCTCTGGCTGATGTCCATAATCTTCCCGCAGGCACCTGCGGGTAACGGTAAACCACCAGAGCCTCCATCGTCTGTATGACACAGCAGTGATCGTTGTTCCGGTCAAATCTGTAGCCTTACTATGTGGATATCCTGATGTCCGTTGCTAGTCATTTACGAATCCGGGTTGCCGAATACGATCGGAAAATTTACACCTTCATTCCCTACTACCGAGAGATGCTCTCAGTAGCTGCTGGCGCACTTCAGCCGCGGCTCACTTCGCCATTAATCGTCGACCTCGGAACCGGCACAGGCGGCCTTGCCAAACTTTGCCTGGAAGCTGTTCCCGCGGGTCGACTGATTGGACTCGATACGGATTCTGAGATGCTCGCGGTTGCGGCTCAACGGTTGCGTGCAACGCAGCGACCAGGCGTCGAACTCAAGAAAAAGAGTTTTGCACGCGGAGCCCTGCCACGCGCCAACTACATCACGGCAGCCTTCTCACTTCACCATATCAAGACCCGTGGATTGAAAGTTCGACAGTATCAACGGTGCATAGAAGCTTTGTACGCTGGCGGGGCAATGGTCTCGGTCGACTGCATGCCACCGTCCCAACCAGACCTGCACACATCAGCCATGCAGGCATGGATATGCCACTTGGAACGCAATTATTCCTCCCGGGATGCGACCGGCCACCTCTCGGCTTGGGCGAAGGAAGACCGGTACTTTCCCTTGGACCAAGAGGTAGAGATGTTGTGCAGCGTAGGGTTCAAGGTTGAAATCGTGTGGCGTCGTGAATCATTCGCCGTCATACGGGCTACGAAACCACGGCACCCTTGAGCCGTGACGAAGGTGAAACTATAGTTGAAGAGATGTGGAAGAGTCCTCCAACGCGACGACGAACGGTCGTCGTCTTAGCGTGCGTCATTTCAGTCATTGCAGCGTGTCGACCAGCACCCAATTCACCGGTGTCCGATCAATCACAAGACGCCGGCTCCGCTGTACACGGCCTCCGCCGAAACACCCAGAACGTCATCATTCTATTACTCGACTGTGTTCGAGCAGATCACATTGGCGCCTACGGCTACCCGCGCTCAACAACGCCAAATCTCGATGCCTTGGCAATCGACGCAGTACTTTTTGAACAGGCTATCTCGCAGTCAAATTGGACCAAGCCATCAATCGTCTCACTCTTTACCGGCACCTATTTGTCCCAACATCTCATTACTGATGGTCGTCTCGGTGAAAAGATTGAAGACGATGGCAGCGTGCCCACCGGCCACGTAATGGTGGAAGAGTTCATGACCTTAGCCGAGTACATGTCACGTGGAGGATTCGCCACTGGAGGCTTCGTCAACCAAGGACACTTGCCTGCTCACCTCGGATTTGCTCAAGGATTTGACGTGTATGAATCAGGACTCCATGACCCAGAGGTAGAGCAGTTTTTTAAAGCTTGGGTCAATCAGTTAGGTGATCGTCGATTCTTCGCCTATTTGCATCTACTGGACCTGCACTTTCCGTACACAACACAGGACCATCTCGATATCTTCAACGATGACCTCTCTGAGCGGCCGATGACGCGCCTGATGCAATCTGCAGCCGGAGGCGAGGAGATTCGACGGCGTGCAGGCAGTGGTGGACTCACCCAGGAAAATGTCCAGGAGCTAGTTGGCCTCTATGACGGTGAATTACTCGGTGTCGACGACCGCCTCGGTAGCGTGGTGCGTTACCTAAAGGAGTCGGGGCTCTACGATTCCACATTAATCATCGTGACCGCCGACCACGGCGAGGCCTTCCTAGAGCACAACTATTTTGAACATGGTGAAAACCTCCTCTACAGCGAACTGATTCGAGTGCCACTCATTATTAAGTTTCCCAGCCGCCAACACGCAGGCCAGCGAATCTCAGCTCCTGCCCAGCTCATCGACATACTTCCGACTCTCCAAGAGCACTTTGGACTCGCAACGTCCCAAGAAGTTGGCGGCACAAGTCTCATAGGCCTAATTGAGGGCACTGCCACTCCGCACACGGTGCTATCAGAACTCAGCGACCTTGATGGACGGAAGGCGCTCTACTACGGCGGGCGTAAATTCATCTTCCAGAGAAGTGGCGAAGCGGAAGTCTTTGACTACACGACTGACCCATTGGACTTGGTGGACCTAGCGGATGGGGTCGCACCGGACATTCTCGGGGAGGCTAAAACAGTACTGCAAGAGTTACTCGCCAGAAATGAGGAGTTCGCCAAGGAAATGGCAGTAGCCAAAAGGCCTCTAAACCAAAGGGAAATTGAACGTCTTCGTAGCCTTGGCTACATTCGGTGAGGATGACGATTCTCCGGTCCCTGGTCCGACTATAATTCCCATTCACGAAACATGCGAGGAGACTGCTGCCGCCAATCCCACCGCTGAATACAATGACCAGTGGGGTGATCCAGCGCGTTTTTTAACTGCGGTCTATCAGGAGTTGTCTGAAGACCGACGAGGTACCTCCCGTGGGGAGTGTGCACAGACTAAGAAAGTGAGCCATGCGTAAAACACTCAATCTCGTTTTCAGCGTGACATTGATGACAGGCTTCGGCATCACCGTGATTCACGCCCAAGAAGACCCGGCAGCTAACGACGACGTCCGCACGCTTGTCAGCCGATTGGAACTCGAGCAGTTCAAGACCACGCTCAAAGGTCTCACGGCGTTCGGTGACCGCCGTCAGGGCACCAAGAGGAATCGAGATGCCGTTGACTGGATTGAACAGCAACTCCAGTCTGTCGGCTGCACGACCACGGAACGAATCGACTACGTCTACGACCCGCCACCCAGAGAGGGAGGAGGAGGCCGTCGACGGCGCCCCAGCGTTGCTGAGCTTAACCAGACCGACGGCACCCCGACAGGCGGACGGATTGGCCGAAATGGCTCGGGACCTGGTGGAAGTTCCATTTTTGGCTACCGAGGTCGCACCGGTGTGACGAATGACCCAATGGCTCAACCCGACGAACGGCTTCGTGAGTTGAATAGTGAACCGGCAGCAAACGGTCCACGGCAGGAGGTGTACTGCACAAAGATTGGAACGACTCACCCTGACGAGATGTACATCATCGGCGCGCACATGGATGGCCATGGGTGGGGAGAAGCGGCGAATGACGATGGCTCGGGCACCGCGCTCGTTATGGAGTTAGCCCGCATCTTCAACGCCCCGGACGTAGAAGTGGAACGGTCAATTCGCTTCGCACTGTGGAATAACGAAGAGACCGGCCTCAACGGTGCTCGTGCCTATGTCGAGCAAAGGCAAGACCTGCAAGGCCAAGAAAACCCGCCGGGTTCCGGTCGTTTTCCCGAACCTCGTTGGCTCGGCATGATTCAGCACGACATGATGATGTTCGACCATGGGCCACCGCGGGCAGACGGCACTGTCAGCCGTGATCAACGCCGTGAAGCTGACGTGAATATTGAATTCCAGTCGATAGCCGATCTAGCCGATGAAGCACGTGAGTTAGCCTTCTTCTTCAAGGCAGCCAACGACGCCTACGCGACCGACTATCCCGCGTCAGTCGGTCCGCATATGACCAATACAGATTCCACTCCGTTCATGAATCTCGTTCCAGCGATAAGCCTGCGTGAAAACGAGCGCGGCGCCCAGATTGGAGCCGGTTGGGACCCCCACTGGCACCAGCCAACAGACGTCTTTTCAACCTTTAATGATGACGATTTTCGCCTCGGATTGAACGCAGGGCAAACTACCCTAGCAGCCATCGCACAACTGACGAGCGCCACGATTGTCGAACGGTGAGCTAATTCTTTGTCGACTATAGATTTATAGATTTAAACTAGTTACGCTACCCCGAGTCCCATACTGGGCCAGGTCCTAATCCGGTCTCTAGTAACAACATGCTGAAACAGTCGCGCGTATGAAGCGGAGAACTTTCTTACAACTAACAGGGGCAAGTGTCAGCGCTCCGCTCTTCGGTGGTGGCATAGAGCGGTTCGGTAGCGCTCCGTCCATTCAAACCTCACCCAGTCCCGAGATTGTTGTCGTCGGTGCCGGGGCCTTTGGAGGGTGGACCGCCCTCTACCTTCGTGAGATGGGGCACTCTGTGAGGTTGGTCGACGCCTATGGTCCAGGTAACGCGCGCTCAAGTTCAGGCGGTGAAACCCGACAGATCAGAGCCAGTTACGGTGACCGTGAAATCTATTCGCGATGGGCAATCGAAGCACTCAACCGCTGGCAGGCACGTGAGGCCGAATGGCGGCGGCGCCTACTCTATCCAACCGGACAGATCACCTTGAGTCAGGAGTGGACCAAGACACTGCAGGATACAAAGACAGTGCTCGATCGGCTCGGAGTCGAAAACGAGCGGGTCGAACGAACCGAACTTGACTACCGGTATCCGCAGTTCAATCTTGACGGTGTCACCGTCGGCCATTCGGTTCCGAGCACCGGTGTGCTGAAGTGCCGCGAGGGATGCCTAGCCGTGGCTGATGCGTTCAGAGAGAAGGGTGGACAGTTCACACTGGCACGGGCGACACCCGAGAGCCGCGTCGGCAGGCGACTACAGACCGTCACCCTCTCAACTGGTGAAACGCTTGCGGCACAGACCTTTGTGTTCGCATGCGGCCCGTGGCACGTCAAGATGTTTCCAGAGATTTTGGGAAACAGGCTTCGACTGAACCGACGGGCAATCTTCTTCGTAGGCACACCCGACAGCGATCACCGCCTATCCTTCCCCAACTGCCCAACCTTCGTGACCCGCGGTGTCTACGGCTTTCCCAACATTGATGGGAAGGGATTAAAGCTAGGTCCCTACTGGTATTCTGGTCCATTGGACCCGGACACAGGTGACCGGACAGTTACACGCGACGAAATCCGACGGATTCATGACTGGACCGACGACGCATTTCCCTCCCTAGCTGGACAACCGCTACTAGAAACCCGCGTAAGCCCACGCACCAACAGCTTCGATGCACACTTTATCGTCGACCGGCATCCTGCTCTAGATAATGTCTGGTTGCTGGGCGCCGGTTCCGGCCACGGTTACAAGCACGGCATCATGCTTGGTGACTACGTCGCTCACCGCGTGACCGCTCAAGCAACCGACCCGTTGCTCGACGCAACGTTTAAACTAAAAAATGAGACGATTGAACCCTTGGGTTGACGAAGTGAAAAACTACCTACCTATCGCACAAGATGTAATTCGGTCTGGCGACGTAGCATCCAGCGCATTTCGCCATCCGGCGTAATTTCGGCCTCCTCTTCCAGCGCCATTCGTACCGGTTGGCCGTTCCACTCAGCCACTGGTGTCGTTACCTGGAGTTCAGTCGAGTACCACATATTTGCTATGACAGGAACGTCTCCACGTCCAGGAACGGCCTCCTGGTAATCCCATAAGCCGATCAGTGGACCCGCACCGTGCCCATGATCCCCGATTGGATGGGAGTACATCGTGCCGTTCAAACCCTCAGACCGCATTTGGCGTAGCACTGCTTGGAGCACCTCATTACCAGTCATACCAACCTTAGTTTGATCCAAAAGGATGTCCTGTAAACGATTCGCCCGTGCGAGCGCTCGCTTCAATCCTTCAGGGGCTTCGGTCTCACCATCAGGTAAAACATAAGCCATATGCTGAGTGTCGGTGTTAAGCCCCATCGCTGTGATTCCAAAATCACAATGCAACACATCACCACGCTGGATAACCGGACCGTCACCCAAGTCCTCTGCTGTCGAGTTACGACGCTGAACACTGACCGATGGCTGAAACCAGGTGTGCAAACCAAGGTCGTTCACCCGCTGACGCATCCACCACACCACATCCTCAGTTGTCGTCACGCCAGGCGTAATAACCAGGTTCGAGAATGCCGCAGAGATGATTTCGTGGACGAAGCCCTGCAACCGGCGATAGACCTGCGTCATACTCGGGACCCTCATCGCAAGATAGTCGATTGCCAGCCGTGGATTCCGTATCACTCGCGCCTCGAGGTCGGGTCCGAGCGCCGCTCGCATCTGCTCCCACTCACCCGCAGTAAGGCCGTCGGCAAAGTTGTGTTCATCGGATATGTTGACCGCAATGCTTCGAGGATTTCGTTCACGAACCAGTTGAGCAAGCAGCCTCCATTGGTCGGCACCCCACAGCTCTGCTGTGTCGCCTGTTGCAGTCGGAAGCTCAGTCCGGTAAGCCTCATACAACCCGCCCATTGAGTTGCCACCTAAGGCGATCCGCTCCAAGCCTTCGTCACTACCTCGATCAAAGAAGACATAGATGGTCCGACGGCGAGCAGCGAAACTCGTCGGTGAAACGAGCGCGCGGAATACTGGGTCCTCGTTGTACTCGCGCATCGATACGACCCACATATCCACACGGTGTTCGCGCATAACCACCGGAAGGTTCGTTTCAAGCCGTTCCCTCAGCCAAGCCTGCTGGATGGCAGCTTGCTCCCGAAGAGTGCCAAGGGGACGGGAGGAAGCATAGGGCGGCGTCTGCTGGTCTCGGACAGATGGGTTTTCTCCGTGCGAGGTCGCAGGTAACCACAAGAATCCGACGGCTAGAATGACAAGCAAGAGTGTGCGTAGCATAAACAGATCTCCGAAAATAGGCGCGACTGGATAACGCCGTTACCAATAGGGAGAAAACAACGCTAGGCAACTCAAATTATCGAGCTGCCTCCCGAGCCCCAGGCTACGCCTGACCACCACCCAAGGCGAGCCGATTGGGCAACTCACACCGGTGACGCAAAACCAACGACGGAAAGTATATGATAGCGGATACTTGGAGCCGGCTAAGACGTAGTTTGCCTAGGCCCCGGCTTCACTATCCGGTGTGTGCGAGATTAGGGAGGTAATACGTGGGTATAACTCAAGCGACGCAACGATGGCTAAGAGCGGCGGCAGGGATGGTGACCGTGGCTGCAGTGCTGTGGATGACACCCACAGTCCTCGCCCAAGAGCGGACACACACCGGAACCGAGAACGGTGAATGGAGCTACTGGGGTGGTGACGCCGCCAGTTCCCGGTATTCGCCACTCGCACAGGTCGACGCTGAGAATTTTGAGGACCTTGAAGTGCAGTGGGTGTGGAAAGGCGACAATTTCGGACCCACTGTCGATAACATCCTTCGATCTACCCCGCTCTATGTCAACGGACGACTTTACACCGTCGCTGGACAGCGTCGCACCGTTGTCTCCATCGATCCGGCCACCGGTGAAACGCTGTGGACCTTCCGCGAACCACCTACCAAGCGGTGGGAACTGTCCATGCGGAAGAACTACGGTAAAGGCGTCGCCTACAGTGAGGTCGACGGCCAAGGTCGAATCTATGTTGTGACACCAGCATTTTTTCTTCACGCGCTCGATCCGGATACCGGCCACCTAATCGAAGCCTTCGGTGACAACGGAACGGTCGACCTTCTGGCTGACTTCGGCTACCCGTATGACCCCTATGACGGTATCTCGACGGACATTGGCTACATTACGAATTCATCCCCGCCTATCGTCGTGAATGACACGATCGTCGTTGGCAACGCGCACGAGCAGGGTTACCATCAATCCCGGCGGGAGAACGTTCCCGGACACATCCTGGCCTACGACGTCAAGACGGGCGCACACAAATGGAAATTCAATGTCATTCCGCAGCCAGGCGAATTTGGCCACGAGACCTGGGAATCCGACGCCTGGTCCTACACGGGTAACGTGTCCGCCTGGGCACCACTGTCGGCTGACCCCCAACTCGGCCTCGTGTACATCGTCACCGACCCCCCCACAAACGACTTCTGGGGCGGTGAGCACCCCGGGGACAACTTGTTTTCAACGACGATCTTGGCGATCGACGTCGAAACAGGCGAGCGGCGGTGGCACTTTCAAACGGTTCACCACGACATCTGGAACTACGACAACCCCACCGCTCCAAGCTTGCTGGACGTGATGATTGACGGAGAACGGGTGCCGATCCTGGTGCAGACCACAAAGCAATCATTCGCCTATGTCCTAAATCGTGAGACGGGCGAACCGATCTGGCCGATCGACGAGCGGCCTGTACCAGAATCAATGATTCCAGGCGAGCAGACTTCGCCTACTCAGCCATTCCCGACCAGGCCGGCGGCCTACGAGATGCAGGGTGTCACCGAGGACGACCTCATTGACTTCACGCCGGAATTGCGTCAACAAGCAGTCGAGATGATGGCCGACTATCAGATGGGGCCGCTGTTTAACCCGCCGCTTCACCGCGACAACGACCTCGGCAAGCGGTCCGCTCTAATCTGCCCTGGGGGGAACGGTGGCACGAACATCCCCGGTGGCACGGTTGTCGACCCGGAAACCGGCATTCTCTACACCGCGTCTATCAAGTCGTGCGGGTCACCATTCCTGGTGCCCGGGGCAGAAGCCGACCTTCAGTATGAAAGTCCAATCGGCACCACTCTCATGGACTGGGCAAGTGGCGCTGGTGCTGGCCCACGCCGCGTGCAGGGCCTCCCGTACTTGAAACCGCCCTACGGCAGGATTACAGCGATCGACATGAATACCGGCGATCACCTGTGGTTCATCCCGAACGGCGACACGCCGGACAACGTCGCGAATCACCAGGCTCTTCAGGGACTCGATGTCCCCAATACTGGGAATACGACGCACGCCACCGCCTTGCTCACCAAGACCTTACTGATCTATGCGGAAGGACGAGGTGGCCGACCGCTACTCTACGCCAACGACAAGGCGACCGGTGAACGACTCGGCACAGTCGAAATTCCAGCGCCCACCAATACCGCCCTCATGACTTACATGCACGACGGGAAGCAGTACATAGCTCTCTCAGTCGGAGGTCGGGGCTACTCCGGGTCGTTAGTCTCCATGGCTCTTCCATAGGCTTGAACATGAACTTTAATATGACCGTTTTACCGAGATGGATACGCTCCTAGTCTCGGCTTCGTAATGTATTAACCGCGGGTATCAAGGAGGCTCAATGTATCTCGTATTTCGCACCCAGTTCGTTATGTCGTTACTCACTGCCGTTTCATTCGGCCTTGCGGCCTGCATTCAGGAACCGCAAGGGGTAGCCAATATTACAATCGTTAAGGACTCTTCAATGGACGAAGGCGCCCTCGCGGCTGTAGTACTCAAGGACTGGGAAAGCTTGAAGACCGCGATGATGGAATTCGGCGATGCAATGCCGGCCGAGAACTTCGACTACAAGCCGAAAGAAGAACTACGGAACTTCGGCGAGCAACTCATGCATGTCGCGAGCGCCCACCTTTTCTACATGGGCAATCTCGACACCGACGCCGCTCGGCCGGACCTCGGAGAACCCGTCGAGAAAGTTGACGTCCTCCAAGCGTTAAGTGATTCGTTTGACTTCGGAACCGAGATTTTGAGCGGTCAGACCGACGCGTCACTGCGGGAAATGGTCGACGGCGGATACCTTGGCGAGTCGTCGCGCGCGCGGATTGCCTATCAGGCGATGATCCACACACGGCAAGAGTACGGCGTCATGACGGTATACCTCCGACTTAACGACATTGTGCCACCGGCGAGCCAGTAGGTTCTGAGTGTAACTATAGATTTGGTTGCCGGAGCTGGATACTGTGTCCAGCCCCGGTTTTTTCTTGAACGCCCTGCCTAGATCAAAGAGTTAGCCTAGGCACCTAAACCTAGAAAGCAGGACCAATCGTTTCAATGAGAACACTGCCTATCATCATCCTGCTGTTGAGCACCTCAATCGTCACAATCCGTGGCCAATCATCAGTCCCCGATGACACGCTCGCTCGCAAGCTAACCAGCGGCCAAGTCATCTTTGGACTCTTTTCCGGTGAAAAGACCCCTGAGCAGGGTGCACGCATGGCCGGTTATTCCAAGCTCGATTTCGTGTTTTACTCGCTTGAACGCGGCCCGTTCGATCTGGAGCGCATGCAAGCATACGTGGAAGGAATGGCGAACGCCGGCAAAGCCCATCCCATCCTTTTACGCATTCCGCCAATCCGCGCCGACCGTCAGGCTGCGCACCTTCGAACCGGCCAAGGCCTCGACGCCGGTGGACATGGCTAACGGGCTCATCCAACGGGTCGAGAGCCGATTCCCGAAACAATGGCGCTGCTAGAAAGCCTCGGCGCCGTTAACAATCACAACTGCGTATCTTGCTAGCGTTGTCTTAGCCTCGGTGCGGCCTCCCAAGCCGCATCGATTCCGATCTTGAGGTAGACTGATTCATCGCCCGCGGGCACTACGCCACGCGGATCCAATTATTGCTTTACGAGGATTTCGATTATGACTAATTTCCGACCACTGATCATCGCGATCACAATCATGGGCGTCGGCCTTTTCGCATCGGCTGGCTGCATTGATAACCGCACAACTGAGGTCACTAACACCGCGGAGGAAACCAGTGCCGCACAGGAAGCCGAAGCGACTCCTGACACCACAATGTCATTTTTCATCACCAGTGTTGGCCTAGGTGATGGGGCAAACCTCGGCGGACTTGACGGCGCTGACGCACACTGCCAGGCGCTCGCTGAAGCAGTTGGTAGCACCGGTCTGACTTGGCGCGCATACCTTAGTCAGAGCGCTTCCGACGAACAACCGGCAATTAACGCCCGTGATCGGATCGGTAGTGGTCCGTGGTACAACTCCAACGGAGTAGAGGTCGCCTCAAGTGTCAGCGATCTACACAGCGCCAACAACGAACTGAGTAAAGAGAACAGTGCCAGCGAGTCGGGTGAACCTATTAACGGGCGTGGCGATGACCCCAATAAGCACGACGTGTTGACCGGGTCGCAACTTGATGGGACGGCTTTCTCGGATGGCGAGGATCACACCTGTGGTGATTGGACGAGCAACGGAGCGGGTAGCGCTCAAGTAGGTCATCACGACCGTCAAGGTGGCGGCGACAATCCGACCTCCTGGAACGCGGCACATAGCAGTCGGGGTTGCAGCCAAGACGATTTAATCGGCACCGGGGGGGACGGATTGTATTACTGCTTCGCGGTCAACTGATGCCGGACTCGGATACAGAGTCGAGCACCGTCGTGAAGCTCGATACCCCTAAGGATACCTGGCGCCTGTTGCTTTCAACAGAGGGTTGTCGGGTAATAGTTGACGAAGGGACCGAGCCAGCGTTTTCAAGTCCGCTTAACACAGAGACGCGTGTCGGTACGTTTGTCTGTGCTGCGTGCTTCCTCCCGCTCTTCGAGTCAACATCGAAGTTCGATAGCGGCACAGGTTGGCCAAGCTTCTATTCGGCGATTAAAGACCACGTAGAAACGAAACGTGATTTCAAGTTGGGCCTACCGAGGATTGAATACCATTGTGTAAGGTGTGGGGGGCATCAGGGGCACGTCTTTCCCGATGGTCCCCAGCCGACCGGACAACGCTACTGCAACAATGGGGTGGCCCTCCGGTTTATCCCAGATGGAGAGTCGTTGCCAGGACTTCGCGATGGTCTCGGTGAAGGGTGATAACTAGTTAAGAGGCTACGCTGCTGGGGAGGGGGAGGTCAGGAACAAACGTCTGGCACTGGCCACTGCGCGCCCACATCTTCATCGTCTCGATATCGAGGGACATGGCACGGTCCCGAACGTCGCTTGGTACAAGGTCCCGTATAGCTGTGATCACTCGCTGGAGCGGTTGGGTCGTCTGAATCGGATGGTGATACTCGATGCCTTGCGCAGCGGCTAATAATTCAATCGCAATAATTCCCGCAGTGTTATCAGCCATCTCAGATAGCCGGCGTCCTGCGAAGGTCGCCATACTCACATGGTCCTCCTGATTCGCTGAGGTTGGCAGTGAATCAACACTGGCCGGGTGAGCCAGAGTCTTGTTCTCTGATGCCAGTGCCGCCGCAGTAACCTGCGCAACCATAAAACCCGAGCTAACACCACTATCCTCCGTTAGGAACGGTGGTAACCCACTAAGGTGCTCGTCAACAAGAACTGCAATCCGTCGTTCAGAAAGCGCGCCAATCTCCGCCACAGCAAGCGCCAACATATCGGCGGCTAGCGCGACCGGCTCCGCGTGAAAGTTTCCCCCCGACAGCACATCACCGGTTTCCGCAAACACAAGTGGGTTGTCTGTCACCGCATTCGCCTCGGTTTCAAGGATTCCCGCTGCCGATGCCATAACGTCCAAGCAGGCACCCATTACCTGTGGTTGACATCTCAGTGAATAGGGGTCCTGAACTCGATCACAATCGCGATGGGATTCGTTGATCCAGCTATCCCGCAAAAGTGTTCGGTAAACAGCCGCCACGACGGTCTGTCCGTATTGCCCACGCGCAAGTTGGATCCGCTCATCGAACGGAACCAGACTCCCTCGCACTGCGTCAACGCTTAAAGCACCAGAAAGCACCGCGCCAGCAAAAAGATCTTCAATGGCGAAGAGTCCAGCTAGTGCTAACGCCGTCGATACTTGTGTCCCATTAACTAGAGCGAGCCCTTCCTTCGGAGCAAGCTCAATGGGCTTGATTCCGACGGCGGCTAGCCCCTCACTTGCGGGGAGAACCTCGCCTTGGAACCTGACACTCCCCTCACCGATCAACACTCCAGCCAAGTGAGCTAGCGGTGCGAGATCACCAGAGGCTCCCACCGAACCCTTCGAAGGAACTAGCGGATAGACTTCGTGGTCGAGCATTTGTATCAACGTGTCGACTAGTAGACTCCTAACACCGGACCGGCCACGCGCCAACGCGAGCACCTTCAACATGAGTATGAGCCGTACCACTCCGTCATCAAGTGGAACCCCAACCCCAACGGAATGTGATCGAACGAGGTTTGTCTGGAGCTCCCTCAAACGGTCAGGCTCAATCACAGTCTGCGCCAACTGTCCAAAGCCAGTGTTGATTCCGTAGGTCACTCGCTGCTCACGCACCATTTTCGCCACCGTGGCTTCAGCAGCATCGATACCCACGCGCACCTTGGTGCCTAACTTAAGCCGCACAGGTTCCGTATAGACCCTGCGTAACTCCACGAGACCAAGCCGGACACTTGGCTCCAATAACTCAATCGTGTGCAACTTTCTCGTAGGATTACTCATGCGTCAGGCCCCTGGTTGGTAGCAGGCTCAAGCATCGGCAGCACTAGGCCATACTCGCGCGCACAGGCAATTGCTTCGGGATACCCAGCGTCAGCATGTCGCATAACTCCACTTGCCGGGTCGTTCCACAGCACACGCTCGATCCGGCGCGCTGCATCTGCCGTACCGTCACAAACGATCACCAAACCGGCGTGCTGTGAATAGCCAATGCCTACACCACCGCCGTGATGGAACGAAACCCAAGTTGCGCCGCTTGCCGTATTCAGTAGCGCATTAAGTAGCGGCCAGTCTGACACGGCATCCGACCCATCCCGCATCGCCTCCGTTTCACGGTTCGGGCTGGCAACCGAGCCACCATCCAAGTGGTCCCTACCAATTACAACCGGGGCACGCAGTTCACCTGACGCCACCATCTCATTGAACGCCAAGCCTAAGCGGTGTCGCTGCCCAAGACCGACCCAGCAGATTCTCGCTGGTAAACCCTGAAACTCGATCCGGCTACGTGCCATGTCTAGCCAGTTATGTAAATGCGCGTCGTCAGGAATCAACTCCTTCACTCGCTGGTCAGTCTTGTATATGTCCTCGGGATCGCCAGAAAGTGCGGCCCATCGAAACGGGCCGACACCTCGACAAAAGAGTGGCCGAATGTAGGCAGGCACAAAACCAGGAAATGCAAAGGCGCGTTTACAGCCCCCTTCAAGAGCCATTTGTCTGATGTTATTACCGTAATCAAAAGTTGGAACTCCCATGTCGTGAAACGCGACCATCGCATTGACGTGATTAACCATCGAGGCAATCGCCGCCCGCTTTACAACAGACGGCTCAGTTTTCTGACATTCGGCCCATCGCTCAAGAGTCCATGCCTCCGGCAAATACCCGTTGACTGGATCGTGGGCAGATGTTTGATCAGTTACTGCATCCGGCCTTACACCACGCTTAACAAGCTCTGGCAATATCTCAGAAGCATTACCCACTAGACCGACCGAAACCGCTTTGCGGTGAACAACCGCTTCTTCCACAATAGACAGCGCCTCATCGAGGTCATTGGCACAATGATCGAGATAGCCCGTTGCTAAGCGACGTTCTATCCGGTCACGGCGGCACTCGACAGCCAACATAGACGCGCCTGCCATGGTCGCCGCGAGCGGTTGCGCACCACCCATCCCGCCGAGACCGGCCGTGAGAATCCATCGGCCGCTAAGATCGCCACCAAAGTGCTGGCGTCCCATTTCAATGAACGTCTCATAGGTCCCTTGAACAATTCCCTGACTGCCTATGTAAATCCAAGAGCCTGCTGTCATCTGTCCGAACATCATCAGACCCTGTTGATCGAGCTCGTGAAATTGTTCCCACGTCGCCCAGTGGGGCACCAAATTGGAATTCGCGATCAGCACACGTGGAGCATCAACGTGGGTCTTGAACACCCCTACCGGCTTTCCCGACTGTACGAGTAATGTTTCATCTGTAGCCAGTGCCTTCAGGGTTTCGACTAGCTGGGCGTAGCACAGCCAGTTTCGAGCCGCCCGGCCAATCCCACCGTAAACCACCAAGTCGTTCGGTCGCTCGGCAACATCGGGGTCGAGGTTATTCATGAGCATTCGTAAGGGCGCCTCGGTCTGCCACGACCGCGCGCTCAATCTAGTTCCCCTTGGTGCGCGAATTGCCTCTCGTTCACTAGGCGACTGTTTAAATGTCATACCTCACCTCGTCTTTGCTCGGACTTGCGTTCCACCGACAAGCCGCAACTGACCTCGGCTAGGCACCATCGGGGCAAATCGACCGCCCAATCGATAGCGTGATCCCGGATGATATAAGCGTGCTGTCGATGCAAGTGAGTTCCTCGCCCACACCCAACGAAGCAAAACCAAACAGGGCTCTCCGGCAGGCATTTTTAGTAACCGCCTCACTCGGGGAGGCGGTATGACCGCATGAACGACGTGCTCCACTTCTTGAATTGGCGCCACGCGGGCTAAGTACTCGCTGGCAGTAGTCTTAGTAAAATCAAGCGAAAGGTAATCAGGCGCAGCGTGGGGATTGACGAATCGCTCCTCAAGTTGCACCGGTAGGCTGTTCTCGGCGTGCACAATTACGGAATGAAACATGGACCGCCCCGGCGGCAGATCGAATGTTCGTGCCGCCTCGCCACCCAACGGACCCTCAGAGACTTCCACAACCCGTGAATCGTGACGGCCACCACGAGCTCTGATGTCATCGGCGATATTGCGTAACTCTAGCGGGTGGGCCTGTGCAGGCTTCGCCACAAACGACCCAACGCCTGCAACCCGAACAACCCTACCTTCAACGGACAGTTCTCGGATCGCACGATTAACCGTCATGCGCGAGACCTTGAAGAGTTTTGTCAACTCGTGCTCTGACGGTATCCTCTCACCGGACTTCAGTCGGCGGGATTCGATCTGGTCAAGCACATGCCGCTTAATTACTTCGTACAAGGGCACTGGCGATCGAGACCTTCTTCGCACTAATAATTCACCACTTCTCCCCGAAACTTCGTCATGCCAGCCGTGCAACCACTTCCCGATATCGTTCTTCGATTTCCGTTTCGAGACGGTGACGACCATCGCGGATGACCCAATCGCCACCGACCATCACATGTCTGACAGGATTTTCGCTAGCCGCAAAAATCCAGCCATCAATCAGTGCGTCACCAGTTCGCGCCGCTAGGCTTGGGTGGTCGCCATCCAGTAAGACAATATCCGCCCGACAACCAGCAGAAATCGAACCGATCGACCGGCCGAGAGCTTGGGCTCCACCAGCCAACGCTCCCCGCCACAATGCGGCTCCCACATGTCGAGGAACAGTAGTATCAGGTCGGCCGCGAATCCGCTGACCGGTAATCGCGCGTTGCCCGTACTCAAGATACTGCAGTTCAGGAACTGGTCCGACCGAGATATTGCTGTCCGAGCCAATACCAAAACGTCCACCGGCCATCGAAAACGCATCGAACGAAAACACGCCGTCTGCGAGGTTAGCTTCAGTTGTCGGACATAATCCGACGACCGCTCCTGAGCCAGCCAGTTCCTTGATCTCCTGGGCGTCCGCATGCGTCGCGTGAATGAGGCACCAGCTCCGATCGATACCAATCTCATTGAGGAGCCAAGCCACTGGCCGCATGCCCATCGCTTTCACGCAATCCTCGACTTCACCAACCTGTTCAGCAGCGTGAATGTGTCGGGGCGCCGAAGTATCAAGCGTCTTGACGGCCTCCCGAAGCAATTCCTGGGGGACCGCGCGTAGGCTATGGAAAGCCGCGCCCACCTCAGTATTAGGCGACTGCTCACTCAGTTGACCACTCAGATTTACAATTTCCTGCCAACTCTCAAGCGTGTTGACGAAACGGCGCTGCTCCGACCGAGGGCTTGGATGCTCGAAGCCGGCTCTCACATACAACACAGGAAGGTGCGTAATGCCGATACCGACTCGAGCAGCGGTCCGGAGAACGATTAGGGACGATTGGACTGAGTCGTCGTATGGTGATCCGTCCGGTTGATGATGAAGGTAGTGAAATTCGCCAACGGCTGTATACCCAGAGCGTAGCATCTCAACATAGACCTGAGCCGTGACCGACTCAAGGTCCTCTAGAGACATTTGGTTCGCGAACCGATACATTACCTCCCGCCAAGACCAGAAGTCTGAACCAGACGAACCCGATTCAGCCAAACCAGCCATTACACGTTGGAAGGCGTGCGAATGAAGATTCGGCATGCCTGGCACCGCATGGCCACCAGGCGATTCCCCATCGCTGAGCTTCGCATCCGGTGTAACAGAGACGATGTCGCCACTCGCATCAATTTCAACGAGCACCGACTCTCGCCAGCCATCAGGAAGTAGCGCTGATTCGAGGATCAAACGCTTCGCACCTAACATATACAGACCTGTATATACATGCTACCATGTCCGACGAAGCCAGCAATACCACCATGCAGAAATGGGACGAACTCTGGCTCGACGCCCATCTCGCGACGATGACGGGCGCTTCTTCGGAGGCGACCAATGAGCCTTACGGTGCAATCTCTGACGGTGCCATAGCCACAGTAGGTGACCGTATCGCCTGGGTCGGTCGCCGAACCGAATTGCCTGGCCCACCCGAACAACTTGCCCGAAGCGTCACCTCGCTCAACTCCGCCTGGGTCACACCGGGCTTAATCGACTGCCATACCCACTTAGTCTTTGGTGGCCATCGTGCGGGTGAATTCGAACAACGACTGAAGGGTGAGAGCTATGAGGCAATTGCCCGCCGCGGAGGTGGCATCCTGAGCACAGTCGAGGCCACGCGTGCTGCCACCGACACAGAACTCACCGTCGCTGCAACCTCGCGCCTCACCTCGCTGTATGTCGAGGGCGTGACGACTGTCGAGATTAAATCCGGATACGGCCTTGACCTAGACACCGAACTAAAAATGCTCCGTACCATCCATCGAGTTGCTGACATATTTCCTGGCACGGTAAAAGCAACTTTTCTTGGTGCCCACACGGTGCCACGTGAGTACGAGCACCGCCCTGACGACTACGTCGACGTGGTCTGTCACCAAATGCTGCCACAGGTCGTCAAGGCTGGCTTGGCTGATGCTGTCGACGTCTTTTGCGAGCGAATCGCCTTCACTCCAGCTCAGACCGCTAAGATTTTTCAGGCAGCACGCGCAGCAAACTTGCCGGTAAAGTTGCACGCTGACCAACTCTCCGATTCCGGAGGTGCGGCGCTTGCTGCGCGATTCAGTGCACTCTCTGCCGACCATTTGGAACACGCTAACCAAGCCGGCATTCAGGCAATGGCTCAAGCTGGCACGACTGCCGTATTACTACCAGGAGCTGCCTACTTCACTCATGCGACAACTCCCCCGCCAATCGCTCAATGCCGGTCTCTCGGAGTGCCGATTGCTTTAGCTACTGACTGTAATCCGGGGTCATCACCAGCGACCTCACTGCTCTGCATTCTGAACCTGGCCTGCACACTTTTCCGATTGACACCCGAAGAAGCGCTTAGCGGTGTAACGCGCCATGCTGCTGGCGCTTTGGGCCTTAGCGACCGCGGTACTCTCGAAGTTGGCCAGCGCGCCGATTTCGCCTTCTGGGCCATTAACGAACCGTCGGAGCTTAGTTATTGGATGGGGGCCAATCCATGTCTCGGAGTGGTATGTGGGGGCCGTACCGCACTTACGAGACAGCCGCCGACTCTCACTGGGTCAAGCTAAATACGACATCCATAAGATGACTTTTAGCATGTCGGACTTCCACAATAGAACGAACCTGGTAAGCAGGCTCGGCTAGTTACGCATGCTATACTCAGCGCTAGCCTACGGCACTCAGAGCCACCCACGGAGGGCGACCATGTACTTCAGGAATCTATTAAGATTGACTGTCGCTGCTATTATTCTTGGCCTTTTCGGCACAGCCTCAGGTGTCGCCGAGAGTAATCAATCCGACCGCGTGCGTGTTTTTGTGTTGGTATCCGCGGAGCGGCCAGAAGACGCGATCGTTGATCCGGATTTACCGCCTGGCCAATGGCAACTCGAACCAATGAGCTTCGGCACAGAAGGTAACTCCTATTTCTTCGATCTCGATCAGGCCAAATACCTAGGAGAACAACTGAGCCGTCAGCTTCAGCGCACAGATGATCGCAGAGATCTCATGGAGTTGGTCGAAACGCGGGACCAAGCAGCTGTCTATCTGGAGGTCGTCGCGACCAAGGTTGAAGGGTCTATCCAGGGAGGTGGTGTTTTTCAAGGGGACGGGGCGAACGCAGCGCCGGCCACCAACACAACCAGTGTGGTATCCGACGCATTGATCGTTCGGCTCACAATGCGGTTTCAACCTAATCATTACGACTTTCTCGGTACAAAGATCGACGCCCTCAGGACGCCTGAGAGGCAAGTATCAGAACAAATCGAACGTTTCATTGAGGTTAATGCCGACGCACTTCGCACATTAAATCCCTAAAACCCTGAGTCACTTAAGATGACTGGCCGCCTCAAATCGCCGCTTGTATTCTTCGTCACTCTTATTGGCCTCGTTCTGTTAAACGCAGGCTCTAGCGCTGCGCAAAACAGAGAGACCGACCGTATTACGGTCTATGTTTTTCTGACCGAAGAGAGGCCGGAGGACGCAATTGTTGATCCAGAACTACCGAGCGATCTTTGGCAACTCGAACCGTTGGCCTTTGGACCGCAAGGCAATTCCTATTACTTCGACCTCCAACAAGCCGAATACCTAGGAACCCAGCTGATCCGTCAGCTTCAACGTACGAGGACTCGCCGAGAGTTAATTAAGATGGTCGGCACTCCGGTCGAGGCGATGGTCTTTCTTGAAATCGTCGCGACGAGGGTTCAAGGGGAAATCCAAGGGCGCAGCGTCGGGGTAGGCGGACAATCGTCGGGTTCGGCCGTTACAACCATGGCATTCCACGACGTACTGATCGCACGGCTGACAATTCCAAACCATGTGTACACGACCGATTTTCTCGGTACGAAGGTCGACGCCCTACGAACCCCAGCGGTCGAGGTGGCTGAGCAGGTCGAGCGGTTCATCAAATCAAACGCCGACGAACTGCGCACAGCGAACCCGCGACGACCCTAAACCAACCTAACGTTGAGCACAACTTTCTGACGACCGAAAGCAACTGCGCAAACCGTCACCGTGGCATCACGTCAAGCCACGCTTTCACGGGATTCGTCAACGTCCCAATCCCCTGCACCGAACACCTAGCCACATCGCCCGGTTTCAAAAAAACCGGTGGCGTGCGGGCATAGCCCACCCCACCAGGGGTGCCAGTCGCAATTACATCACCTGGTCGAAGAATGATGTTATTTGACACGAAATGGACTAATTCATCCACGCTATGCTGCATGAGTTCAGTATTCGCGTCCTGCATAACCTCTCCCGACAGCGTAAATTGGATATCCAGCGTGTGTGGGTCGCCCACGAACTCGGCCGGTACAATGAATGGCCCAAGCGGCGCAAACGTGTCGCTACCCTTCCAGACCAACCAGTCCGACCCGTATCGGTCGTCGCCGCGGCCCTCCCGGTCACCAACATCATTCATCATGGTGTAACCGAAAATGTGCGACCGAGCTTCGTCGAGCGGCACGTGACTGGCTGGCTGCCCGATCACGATGGCGAACTCACACTCCCAGTCGATTTGCTCTCTCTCCGGCTTTAGGAGGATCGGGTCACCATCGCCAATCACGATCGAGGTTGGTTTGTTAAATAGATAGGGATTCTGTCGGGTATCGCCAGGTGGACGTGTCCAAAAGTGTTCCATCGACACCGGGTCATCATCGACTGCGCTCGCATCAGACATCTCAGCGGCAATCCCAGTCGTCATCTCGTTCATGTGCTCACGGTAGTTGAGCGCGGCTGACAGCACGACGTTCGGCTGCACCGGCGGAAACACGTCGACGTCACCGAGGTCATAAACGTAGGCTGGCGGTTGGCCGTCATCGATGATCGGAGCAATGAGGTTGACGATCGCGTATATCCGTTCCCGCATCCCCAACTCATAGCGGCCTATGAGTTCATTCATATCCTTGGGCATTGGTAATGTCACCCACAGGCGTTGGTGTCGCTCAAGAGAACTATTTGCTGCCTGGAGCCCGATGACATACCGGTCACGTAACACAACGCCGATAATTTCTTCACCTTCGTGCTCAAACGTGCCGAGCTTAAATGGCTCTACTCCCTGTACAGTCGAGGAACAACTGATGACTAATAGAACGATAAAGAAAAAAAGTCGCACACACATTAATAAATCCTCCGGTATACTTTACTGAAGATCGTCGTGATCGCCGATATTGGTCACGCACTATAGGCCCATTTATAGAACAAGCCGGCTTTACATCTTATAAGCACTCTTAATCAATCGCCATGCCTCTACTAGGCCACATCAGCACACATAATATAAATCGACCACCTGACGGGCATCTATGAGCGCCACACTTCTTGCCGCACTAGGCCTAACCCTACTTTTTCTCGGCTACCGATTTTACTCTCGCTTCCTCGCTGAGCGGATCTATCGTTTAGACCCCAAGTTCAAAACGCCGGCCCACGAGTTGCGGGACGACGTGGATTATGTACCGACCCACCGCATCATACTGTGGGGACATCACTTCACAGCCGTTGCGGGTCTGGCCCCGATCGTTGGCCCCGCCATCGCAGTCATTTGGGGTTGGCTCCCGGCATTCATCTGGGTCACGGTTGGAACAATCTTCTTTGCGGGTGTGCACGACTTTGGATCGGTCTGGGTGAGCGTACGAAACAAGGGCCAGTCGATCGGTGCGCTGACTGGCGACATCGTCGGACCACGAGCCCGGACCCTTTTCATGATCGTTATCTTCTTGTTGCTTCTAATGGTTAATGCTGTATTCGCAGTTGCGATCGCTGAAGCGCTCCAAGCAACTCCGAGCAGTGTCATTCCCGTGTGGGCAGCAACGATTTTGGCACTCGGACTCGGTCAGCTCCTCTTCAGGATGAAAGTCCCACTACTATGGCCTACTATTATTGGGACCGCCATCCTCTATGCGGTAATTCCACTTGGTGTAGTCGCGCCGATCGAACTCCCAGAGCGTCTCCTAGGATTTGCACCTGGCGCACAGTGGATCGTCATTCTGTTTATCTATGCGTCGATCGCGTCACTTTTACCGATCTGGGTTCTTTTGCAACCGCGCGCCTACATCAATGCCGTACAGCTCTTCGTTGGACTCGGCCTTGTTTATGGAACAATATTCATCGCCGGCCCAACGATCGTTGCGCCAGCCATTAATCTGAACGTCCCTATCGACGCACCTCCACTACTTCCACTATTGTTCGTTACCATCGCATGTGGTGCCATTTCTGGGTTTCACGGCCTCGTGGGTTCCGGCACGACGTCTAAACAACTCGACCGTGAAACTGATGCACGCTTCGTTGGTTATCTCGGCTCAACTGGAGAAGGGGCTCTCGCACTCGCCGCAATTATTGCAACGACTGCCGGATTTGCATCCTTCGAGGAATGGCGGGCGATCTACACGAACTTCGAGAGTGGCGGCCTGACAGCCTTTATCCAAGGTGGTGCAACTATCGTGTCAGATGGCTCTGGGCTCACACACAACACAGCAGCCACCCTCCTAACAGTCATGGCGGTTCTCTTCGCTGGAACGACGATGGACACTGCCGTCCGTCTGCAGCGTTACGTCGTTCAAGAATGGGGCACGATCTACCGTATTCCGGTACTCCGAAACTCCTATTTCGCCACATTCGTGGCCGTCGGTGCTTGCCTGGCCCTTGCCTTCGGTGCGGGTGGAAGCGACCTCACCGGAGGCATGGTACTTTGGCCTCTTTTTGGAACAACCAACCAATTACTGGCCAGTATTACGCTACTCGTCATCAGCGTCGTCCTTGTTCGGCTCGGACGGCCTGTTCGCTACACACTGATTCCCATGGTGTTCGTTTCCACTGTTGCGCTTCTGTCAGCTCTGTATCAACTCTTAGATCTTTACCGAACATCGCAATATCTACTGATGTTGATTGACGCCGCCATTGTCATTTCTGCCGTCTTCGTGATGCTCGAAGCGTTCTCGGCCTTCACCCAGCGTTCAAAGCCTGCGTCTGTGGCTTGACCGACCAAGTTCGAGGGGCTTATACTTCGCCTCGGCCTAGCGTTATGCAAAACTTTTGCGGGTCGTATTCCAGCGGACGTGAGAACCTCCGAAAGCGGAAGTGTTCGCACATCGGCGGGCCATGCAGGCCCACGCGCTAACGACCCGTTACGCGCTGCTTTTAAAAGCCCGCCGACTCCAGTTAGATGTCGGCGGGTTTTTTTTGGCGGTGCTTGGAGATTTCATGCCAAAGTGTCTTGATTGCGACGCGGAAATCATCCTAAAACCTGACGTCGAGGCTGGCGAGATCGTGGACTGCCCTGACTGCGGTATCGAGTTCGAAGTCCGGTCCCTTGCCCCTGTTAACCTCGAACATGCTCCGCAAGAAGAGGAAGATTGGGGCGAGTAGAGTATGCGACTCGGTGTACTCTGCTCAATCGTTCGAAAAGAAGAGAAACTCATTTTCGAGGCGCTCCGAGAACGTGGCGTTGACTTCGAGAAAATCGACGACCGCGAACTGTCCCTCGACCTGCATAACCGAAGCTTCCCTTGGAACATTGTTCTTGAGCGCGCCGTTAACCACGCGCGGGCACTTCATACACTAAAACTCTTCAACGACCGCGGGTTGCCAACCGTTAACACCTGGGACGTCGCTAATATCTGCGGAGATAAAGTGCTCACGACAAACGCCTTAGTCCGAGCCCAGGTGCCCACCCCTAAAACGATCGTTGCCTACACCCCGGAGTCCGCCTTGTCGGCCATTGAAACACTCGGCTACCCCGTCGTTCTCAAGCCGGCGGTCGGCTCCTGGGGACGACTCGTCGCCCGTGCGAACGACCGGCACGCCGCTGAAGCTCTTCTTGAACACAAGCAGATCCTCGGGTCGTATCATCACTCAATCTTCTATATCCAAGAGTACGTGGAAAAATCTGGCCGAGACATCCGGGCATTTGTCGTGGGTAATGAAACCATCTGTGCCATCTACCGGATGAGTGACCACTGGATCACAAATACTGCACGCGGCGCAACAACAGCTAACTGTCCAGTGACTGATGAGCTAAATGAGATCTGCGTCGCGGCAGCCAATGCCGTCGGCGGCGGCATACTGGCAGTCGACGTCTTCGAGAGCGAGCGCGGTCTGCAAGTTAATGAAGTGAATTATACGATGGAGTTCCGCAATAGTATTGACGTCACGGGTGTACCAATTCACGAACGGATCGTTGATTACACTCTTGCCGTCGGTGAGGCCTCCGCCCCGACCGTATAATGAAGATTAGCATCCTTGGCGCGTCGGGCTACGTTGGCGGCGAACTGTTGCGCCTTCTGCTAGACCATCCACATGTTTCCGTGGAACAGGTCACATCGGAGCGCCTCGCCGGGAAAAGGGTGACGACCGCGCATCCGAATCTTCGTGGGCGCACGACACTTTGCTTCAGCCGTCTAGCTGACCTCACACCATGTGATCTACTTTTCGCTGCGCTTCCGCATGGAAGCTTCGCCGGAACATTCAGTGAAGTACAGTCGGTAGCCCCACGTATTATCGACATGAGTGCAGACTTTCGCTTGCGCTCAGCCAACGCCTACGAAACCTGGTACGGCCATGAGCACACCAACCCGCCCGTGCTTGACAAGTTTGTCTACGGACTCCCAGAGTTACATCGGACCGCGATTAGGAACGCAAGCTACGTTACCGGCACAGGCTGCCTAGCAACTACGGCAATTCTTGGTCTCCTGCCACTCTTTCGAGAGGGCGTTGTATCAGAGCGCGAGGTCTTTATCGAAGCGAAAGTCGGGTCTTCCGCAGCCGGCAATAAGGAGAGCGCGTCGTCGCATCATCCTGAGCGAAGCGGTGCCGTCCGGTCATTCCAACCGACTGGACATCGGCACACCGGTGAAATTGTTCAAGAACTCTCATTGAACGGCAGTCCGACCGTACATCTCTCAGCCACTGCAATCGAGATGGTCCGTGGCATCCTGATCACCGCCCACCTCCGCCTGACGCAAGACCTCGATACAAAGGCAGTCTGGAATCTATACCGCACCACATACCGCGATGAACCCTTTGTCAGAATCGTAAAGGACCGTCACGGTATTTTCCGGTATCCGGAACCTAAGATTCTGGTCGGCTCTAACTATTGCGATGTCGGATTTGAGCGTGATGCTCACAGCGACCGGCTTGTCGTTCTCGCCGCGCTCGACAATCTCATGAAGGGCGCCGCCGGTAACGGAGTGCAGGCGATGAATATTATGGCCGGGTGGGACGAACGAGCCGGACTTTCATTTTCCGGACTTCATCCGATCTAATCACGCGATGCTAGTAATTAAAGTTGGAGGAGGGCGGGGGATTAGCTATGAGGAGGTCTGCTCCGACCTCGCCGAGCTACATGCGAAGAAGCATCCGTGGCTGTTGGTGCATGGTGGGTCCAACGAAACTAATACCTTAGCAACCGCACTTGGTCATCCACCACGATTTGTGACCTCGGCATCTGGGTATGAAAGCCGCTATACCGACCGCGCCACACTTGAAATTTTTGAGATGGCCTACTGCGGTAAAGTCAATAAGGGTATCGTCGAGCGATTACAGGGTCTCGGGATTCCAGCCATAGGACTTGCAGGCCTCGATGGCCGGTTGCTCGCTGGTCCACGAAAGGCCACCCTAACAATCGTCGAGCAAGGCAAGAAGAAGGTGCTGCGTGATGACCACACGGGGAAGATTACATCGGTCAATACGGAACTGATTAATGTCCTCTACGATGCCGGCTACGTCCTCGCCGTATGTCCACCAGCGATTAGCGACGACCACGTCGCTGTCAATGTCGACGGAGACCGAGCAGCAGCACGAATTGCGGAGGCGTTGGGAGCTGGTGACCTCATTATTCTTTCTAACGTACCTGGCCTCTTGACCGATCTTGAGGACGAGTCATCAGTCATCTCTCACATTGACCCATCGAACCTTGATCACTATTTCAAGTACGCTAAAGGTCGAATGAAAAAGAAACTGATGGCCGTTAAAGAAGCGCTGGCCGGCGGTGTCGGGCGCGTCGTCCTAGGTGATGCACGGCTAGCACATCCGGTCCAAGAGGCTCTCGCCGGTAGAGGAACGGTCATTGGAACCGAAACAAATCATCGAGGCTGAAGACCAACACTCATCCGGGACGTACCACAAACGCCCGGTTGTGCTAGTGCGGGGTGCAGGCACGCGTGTCTGGGACATTGACGGGCGCGAGTATCTCGACTGCACTGCAGGAATAGGTGTCGCTGCGCTCGGACATGCACACCCCGTTGTAATCGAGGCCCTCCGAGAGCAAGCGAGTCGCCTCATCACCTGCCAAGAACTTTTTTATAACGATCAGCGGGCGGCCCTGTTTAAACGTTTGGATGCTGTTACTCCCTCGTCGATCAATCGTTTCTTCCTAAGCAACTCTGGCGCAGAAGCCAATGAGGCAGCTATCAAGTTTGCCCGGGCAGCGACGGGTCGGACAGAGATTGTTGCAACGATGCGAGGCTACCACGGTAAAACGCTTGGCGCTCTGAGTGCGACGTGGGGTAACGATTTCCGTAAGCCATTCGAGCCGCTTGTCCCAGGCTTCCGTACAATCCCGTTCAATCGTCCGGAAGCAATAGCCGACACAATTTCTGACGCGACGGCGGCGGTGCTTGTTGAAATTGTGCAGGGTGAAGGTGGCGTTCGGCCGGCAACCGAAGAATTTATGCAGGCTCTCCGTTTGACCTGCACCGAGCACGGCGCGCTCTTAGTCATCGATGAAGTGCAAACAGGCTTCGGCCGGACCGGGCGTCTTTTTGCGTTCGAGCACCACAGTGTCACACCCGACATCCTTACACTGGCCAAGAGCGTGGCAGGCGGTCTCCCAATGGGAGTAACGGCCTTCGGTGACACAGTTGGCCAGCTAGCCAAACAGAGCCACACCAGCACCTTTGGTGGTAATCCACTTGCCTGCGCTGTCGCTGAGCGCGTTATCGCACATATCGTGGCGGCAGACCTAGCAACCCATGCGGCAGCACACGGACGACTCTTAATGAATGCGATTCGTGGCTTGTCGAAGCCACAGGTTCGCGAGGTACGCGGCCTTGGTCTCATGATAGGGATCGAACTAAAACAACCGGCCGGAAAAATAGTTCGTAACTTAATGGATGAAGGAATTCTCGCCTTATTGGCTGGCCCGAAGGTCATCCGGCTCCTCCCTCCGCTCGTCATCGAAGTTTCCGACATCGACCAGATTGCAAACGCGTTCGATAAGGTGCTGACATGAACGACCAGTGGGCCACCGCACTACTTCGTGACCTCTGTGCAATCTACTCCCCATCGGGTAATGAGTCCGAGGCCGTCAGCTTTCTTGTTTCTCGTGCTACCGAAGCTGGATTGCAGGCAACGACCGACGGTGCTGGGAATTTCGTGGCCGAGCGCGGTGAGGGCCCTACAGCGATAGTACTCTTGGGACATATCGATACGGTAGAGGGCTTTATTCCACCAACAATAACGAACGGACGGCTGTATGCACGTGGAGCCGTCGACGCCAAAGGTCCTCTCGCAACGTTTGTAAGCGCCACAGCACAAGCGACCATTCCTGAGGGAGTGCGGGTGATCGTCATCGGTGCAGTCGAAGAAGAAACGCCGAGCTCAAAAGGGGCACACTACGTTTGCACTCGATATCAACCCGCTGCGACGATCATTGGTGAGCCAAGCGGTGTCTCTGGCATCACGATCGGCTATAAGGGCAGAATGAGCTTGTCGCTGGTCGGACAGCAGTCGCACGCACATACCGCCGCCAAGAGTCGAAGTGTCGCAGCGCGAGCCGCGGAATGGTGGACACGGCTCGAGGAATATTGCAACCACCGGAACGCCAATCGTCCACCGTTCGATTGCCTGGACTCACATTTGTCCGAATTCCACACCTCGACCGATGGTTTCACGGACCGTGTCGACCTACACGGTAGTCTACGCCTGCCTGCAGGGGCGCCCATCGACGAACTACAACACCGGCTCACCACCCTGTCCCACGGATGGGGAACGGTCTCGCTAGGCGATTACACTCCACCCTTTCGGAGTGATCGGAAGAACCGCCTAGTCGGAGCGCTAATTCGATCGATTCGGGAAGAATCGAGTGAACCACGCTTTAAGCTAAAGACAGGCACCTCCGATATGAATGTTGTCGGTCCGGTATGGCGATGCCCGATCGTGGCCTATGGTCCAGGTGATTCACAATTGGACCATGCACCGGACGAGCATGTCGCGCTCGACGAATACCTGAAGGCGGTGAGGATTCTGAGGCGCGTCCTGGGTTCCAGGCTATCCTGACCACCGTTGGAATTACGAGCCCGCAAGCAGCATCACAGTGCCAGCACCGAGGAGGGTAACCGCACCGCCGAAGATCGCGAAGTCGGTAACTTCATTACGTTCGGTCCGGGACGTCGACGTCCCATCGGTATTGGTCGTTGGCCCCCGAGAGAGCAATAGCCCGAATAAACCCATGCCCAGAAGTAAGGAGGTGGCTGCCCCAACCACGCGCCGAGTGCTAGACGACTGTGCAGGCACAGTGTCTTCTTGCGAGTCCTGAGCTGGTCGCCATCTGGCAGCCCTGACCATAGTCAGGTCGATTCGAGGTACACGGTCACGAAAATCATCTTCAGAGGCCAGCCGACGGACTCTACCGAGGTCAAGTGCCTCAAACGGGCCTGTAGCGCCTTTCGAGAAGGAAACACTCTGGGTAAACACCGTTGCTGTGCTGCCAAAGGTCAGCAGCACGCTCAATAAGGTAGTAAAGCAGTTCCGTCCGAGAGTACTCATCTGGCGTCCACTGAACAGACGATGATCAAAACTCGAGGAAGGGTCATTATAGAGGTTCGGCGTTTCGTAGCAATGACTGACGATCAATAAGCCTAACGAAAATAGTTAACTGGAACCAAACCCATTAGGTAAAAAACGTAAAGCGCTATAAGTATGAGTCCGCCTTTTCTATCCAAGGTTCCTGACCGGCCAAGTGTGAGACCAAGCACCGCAATAAACACAAATAGCCAAGGATATGCATACCACTGCACGTAACTCGGCACGGTGAGTGGTCGAATTGTTCCTGCCAATCCGACGATCATTGCGATATTTAACAAGTTCGCGCCAAGGACATTACCCACGGAAAGATCAGGCACACCCTTACGTGCTGCCGAAATGCCAGTCACTAACTCTGGCAACGATGTTCCTACTGCCACGACCGAGAATCCGATGAAGGCCGAGGGCACGCCCAGGCCAGCCGCAAATGAGACGCCAAAATTTAAGAGGAGTCGACTACCGACAACGACTAAGACTGCACCAACAATGAATTGTACTGCGATGTTTACGTTGGAGCTTCCCTTTGCAGAAGAGGCCCCGTCTATGGAATCTGATTCCTGGTTCTGTTTCCGTCTAAAGTACCGATAGTCAGCAAAAAGGTACAGGCAGGAAAAAATAAACAGCCCAAAGCCAGGCAACTGGCCGATGACTTGATTCCACGAAACGATCACAAGAAGAAGAGCTGCGATTCGTACCCACCACGCACGTCTCCGAAAGACCGCCCGGTCCACTGTCACTGGCACAATTAGTGCAACTATGCCGGTAACAAGTGCCATGTCTACGATGGCGGACCCGACTGCATTGCCTAATGCAATACCGGAATCCCCAAAATAGCTTGCGGTAACTGAAACAACCAACTCCGGAATAGTCGTGGCGAGGCTAACAAGTGTGCCTCCGATAATAAGGCGTGGCACTCGCAAGGTGCTGGCGATCTGCACACTTGAATCGACAAACATGTTGCCACCCTTAGCGACAAGGGCAAACGCGATTATTAGACCACCAACGTCATAAATCATTCAGGCTTCGTTCGTGTAAAGCACGACTTTCAATGCAGTAATCCTGAAAAGACCGTGGGTTCCAACATGAGGCGTCGTAGCATGACCGTTTCGTAGTCAACTGTCGAAAGCACAGGCGAACACGCATTACTTTAGTAGTGTACCCGACTCACCACATTTATTTAACCGGCTTAGTCTCGATGCGACCTCTTTCGGTAGCTAGTCTCCAGTCGCAGGTCAGTTTAAGAATGTGTCGAGGATGAATATGGCAGTTGGACTACGCTTACGTTAGGAAGTGCTTAGACCGAGGCTTGCGAGGCTACCAGAACGCCACGTAGAGACCAGCTGTAGCTACAAGAACTATCGCCCCTAATCCTCGGGCAACCGGATCTGGCGTCAGGTCAAGGTGTGGCGTGACCGAAACCAAGCGCCAGGGTACTGCCCGAGGAGAAGCCGCGGTCAGCGAGAGCATGACGATAGTCAGGATTCCAGCGGTAATCGCCATGTGATTGAGAAACGCCGCCTCAGGAAACCACCAGAGCAGGAAAGCATAAATCGGTACACCGAGCAGTAAAGCTGCCGTCGCTGAGGTCGCCGTCGCCCGAGGCACTAGAAGTCCTACAAGAAACACGGTTACCACTCCTGGCGAAATGAAGCCCCACACCAGTTGGATGTATTGAAACACCCCTTCGAAGCGCCCCGGCAACGGCGCAAGTAGACACCCCACAACCACCAGTATTGCTGTCGTTACACGCCCAGTTCGCACCAATTCACCCGGAGTTGCACCTGAACGGAACCATCTCTTTACGATATCCATCGTATAAATGGTTGATGCCGAATTCAGCATCGAATCCAGACTGCTCATCACAGCTCCAAACAGTGCAGCAAATAGCAGGCCGCGTAACCCGGATGGTAGCAAGCGGGCAATGAGAATCGGATACGCCTGATCGCCATTCTCAATTTCCGAACCAAAAAGTTGGAACGCCATGATCCCAGGAAACACAACGATAAACGGGATCAACAGTTTTAGGCCCGCCGCCAAAATGATTCCGCGTTGCCCCTGCGCAAGAGTCTTAGCAGCTAGCGTACGCTGCGTGATGAATTGATTAAAACCCCAATAGAAAAGATTCGGAATCCAAATACCAAGGAGAAGTGCGGTCCAGGGCAGCTCAGGATGATCCGCAGGTAACACCATGTGCAACTTAGCGGCGTTAACGTCGAGAAAAGCCGACAAGCCGCCGACGTGCCGAAGCCCAATGATGGTAACAATTCCACCTCCCACAAGTAGGGCTAGGCCTTGAAGTAGGTCGGACCAAACGACAGCCTTTAAACCACCATAGATCGTATAGATTCCAGCGATGCCACCTATAAGCCAGATACCAACTATCAGGTCGAGTCCGAAAATTGCCTCGAGCCCAATCGCGCCTGAATAGAGGACCGCCGCAATCGCGACACCGACATAGGCCACGAGCATGTAGACAGCCATAATCGTTCTCGGGACCGGCCCATAACGGTGTTCAAGGAATTCGGGCATCGTGTAAATCCCCAGTCGGAGGAATCGTGGTAATAGCACGAGTGCAACAAATACCAGCGTCGCGGCTCCTACCCATTCGTAGCTTGCGATAGCAAGGCCAGCCTGCCCGAAGCTAGACCCCGCCATTCCTACAAACTGTTCAGTCGAGATATTAGATGCAATTAACGAGAAGCCAATTAGAGACCAGGTGAGCGAACGGCCGGCTAAGAAATAATCCTGAACCGAATGCTCTCGGCGGGACACATACAGTGACACACCCACAACGGCCACAAGGAAGAGCGCAAACGATAGGTCGTCCCAAAGGGTCCACGTCACAGATGCCTCACTACTCACACTTCGAACGTTCTTACCGGAGCCGTAACCTACGCTAACACTTTCGCCCGCCAGCACGGCCGCGCCAACCAGAGATTCGTTAGCAACCGGCCGATTACAAGCGCTACCGCTGCGCTCATTATGCCCACCGCGTCAAATACATGAATACCGATCCAGAGAAAGCCTGCAATTGTGATTATCTCTACACTCGAGGCCAAGGTGATCAGTGTCGTACGGCGGGTTGTTAAGAGAATCGAGCGCTGCAGCGACAGAACCACCGAAAGTGCAGGTAATAGCACCATAAGCCGTAATGGCGAAATGGCAAACTCAGTCAATGCTAATGACAATCCAGAAACATCACGAAACCAGATAATAGCCAATGGAGTATGGGCGACCACCGCTAGGCAGGACGATGAGACTAGTGCAAGTAATACACCAAACTTACACAACGGACGAAGGTGTTTCATCCGCGGACCCAGTAGCGCAACACCCACCTCCTGAAATGACAAACCAAGACTGCGGAACATGAAAGTGAGGCCACTGATTACAGGAAATACGGCTAGCGATTCGACCACCATACGGCTTTGCCCCATCATGAACGTAACCATTGGTTGGGTCCCCATCGCGAGCATGGCTGTAAGAGCTAACGGAATGTAAAACACCACCGTCTGCCGCATTGTCAGCTGACGTTTCGACCCTGCATCACCGCTCTCAAGGGCGCGCACGGCGCGACGGGCCATTCGCCCAGACATGATTGCTTCAGCAATGACACCAGTTGACAACGCAAATGTACCGACTGAGGCACCCCGCATGGAGGTAAACAGCACCAAAACACCAGCAGTAGCCGCCATTGCCGTAAGGCGGACCAGCGCACCAAAGGCCACATGCCGTGTAAGTCCATGCCTAATCAGTAGTCCTTGTTTGAAACGCCTATACCCAATCGCCGCGGGCCACGGTAACAAGAGAACGAGCGCTTGGTGTACTAGGGGACGGATTGCAGTGGGAAGGTTGAGTAGACTTCCCGCTAACCAGTTGAATACCGGTGGAAATACGACAACCACCACTACAACAGTCAGGAGCCCGCACAGTCCGTACCCAAAGCGACGAAGTGTAAGGTAGCTCTCGCGATTCTCAGCCAGCACCGTAGCCGCACTCAGCAGCATGACAGCCGGTGATTCTAGAATGAGGCCGAAAGCAAAAGCCACACCGTAAGCAGCTAAGTTCTCACGAGCGTCAGGGAGTCTAGCGATGATTGCAGCAATAAACGGGCCCTCCAGTGCCATCATTAACCAGGTACCAGCGAGCGGTGCCCAGAAACGAAGAATCGCTCGACTAGTTAGGCTTTCCTTGACCATGATGATGGACTGGGTCTGCTATGATCGAAATGTGCCTGCCACACTGACTCCATTACGCTCAGTCGCTGATCTCGACGAGGCGTTGGCTCACTCTGCTAAGAACCCACTTCTTCTTTTCAAGCATTCAGTAGAATGCGGCACCAGCTTAATGGCTCTCGACGAACTTAAGCGCCACCTCGAAAATGCTTCGGACACTGTGCTTTACCGCCTCATTACGGTCCAGACCGAACGTGAAGTCTCAGACACAACGGTCACCCGACTAGGGGTGCCACACAGAAGTCCACAGGTGATTCTTGTCCGTGCCGGCGAAGCAGTCTGGAACGCGTCGCATCTCCAGATTACAGCTAAGGCACTTCGGGCAGCCGAACTCGGTCACATCTGATCGACAACCTAGCGCATCTTGAGTCAGGAAACCGTGAGCCCCTGCAACAGGTTTTCGGACAGGACCGAACACGGGATTCTAGCTGATTTCCTATCTTGCGGAAAGGCTGAGTTTGCCCGTAAACAGATTCCACCAAAGCACCAGAGTTACTTAAACCCCGGGAGACAAGTTCGGGCCCCACCCTGGTGAGCCGAATTTCGACGAGGTGCCACGAGAATCGATTGCGGTGATAGACTCAAGGGCCCCAACCACAACGTCACTTTCGATGCGATCGCGTTCACTCCTCTCCGCCGTCCTGTTGTGTCTTCTGATTGCAGGCAACTGCGTAGAAATCCCCTCGGACACGCCACCCCCTGACAGCCAAGTTGGGCCTACTGACGACCGCAGCACCCTTAATCAACAGTTCTTAGAAATGTTCGCGCGTGCGTACTATCCCGGTCGAAGTGGCCAAATTATGCTGGTACCGGAGCGCGGCAACGTCCTACTTGAACCTGATGATTCCTTCTACCGATTCATGCACGGCTCTCCCTGGGACTACGACGTCGAAGTTCCCTTAATCCTTCATGGCCAGGGCTATATCCGGCAAGGGATCTTTGAGGACCCGGTCACTCATCGAGATATCGCTCCTACCGTGGCATCTCTGCTGGATGTGCCTACACCAGCAACAATGAGCGGGACTCCCCTGATTGCCTCCCTGACGAATGCCACAAATCAACCACGGGTAGTGCTTGTCGCAGTTCTCGATGGTGCCCGTAGAGATTTTTTTGACCAGCACATTGATGACCTGCCAACGTTAAACCGGCTCAGAAACGAGGGGGCCTGGTACTCCGAAGCACGTATTGATTACTTACCCTCCCTCACGAGTGTTGGACATGCGTCAATAGCAACAGGAGCTGAGCCTCGGGTGCACGGTGTGGTCGCTAATACCATGTTCGACCGGCGGTTTAATCAGCCGAGCGGACCCTTTCCAGACTTGTCACCAGTAAGCCTTTACGCTCTCACGATTGCCGACCTGTGGAATTTGGACACCCAGGGAAGGGCCGTGATTATCGGGCAAGGTACTACGGCACGCGCCACGATCCCGATGGCCGGCCATGGTGGATGTCTCGTCAGCGCTCACTCAACAATCATGGCGATGTTTGACGGCGCGACCGGTGGCTGGGTCACAAACAATGATTGCTACCATCTCCCCTCTTACGTCGCCGACGATAAGGCAGCTCGTGTTTGGGAATCGGGCGAAAGCTGGTTAGGCCACGAAATCCGCGATAACAGCTCCCTGCTCCGCACTGGTCGATTCATCACATATCAAGTCGACGCCTTGGTATCAATGATTGAGCGGGAACAGGTAGGCCAGGATGAGATCCCCGACCTGATTTTGGCAAATTTTAAAACGCTCGATTACATCGGTCATCGCTGGGGCCCAGACTCTGATGAACTCGCTGAGGCACTCCGCGATTTTGACCGAGAGTTTGGACGTGTTATTGAAGCATTGGAGTCAGTTGTGGGTGACAATGGTTCCGTCATTATCATCGCCTCTGACCACGGCACACCCGGCGAGCCCGAGGAACCGGACCAAGCCCGTTACTACATAACCGATATCATCGAAGCGGTACATGACCGCTTTGATCCTGCTGAGCGCCGGGTCGTTCTGTTTTACGGAGATCCAGCAGACAATCAATTCTTTGTTGACCGGTTGCGTCTGGAGAACCTAGGCTTCGACCTCGATAGTGTCGCAACCTATCTCGAGGGTTTACCGTATATCTTTTCAGCATACACCGAAGACGAGGTAGCTGCGGTAAATGGCCGCTGATCGAAACAGTGCGCACTGAAGCCGTGGGGCTTAAGTCTTGGGGAAACCACATCTAGCGGCCAATAATTTCATTGTCACGAAAGATAGTGTCAACGCGATCTGAGCCAGTCGACAGAATGACAGCCGGCACTCCTGCTAGCTCCTCAAGCCTCGCGACGTAGGTCAGCGCCTCTGCCGGTAGGGCCTCTTCGCGCTGCACGCCTTCCGTCAACGACGACCATCCGGGTAAGGTCTCATAGACCGGTTCACATGACGCAAGTACTGCCGAATCGGCTGGAAAGTCATGCAACAGTTCACTTCCCATCCGGTAAGCTGTACAAACCTGAATTTCTTTTAGGCCATCAAGCACATCGAGCTTCGTCACGGCTAGGGCGTCAATTCCATTCAAACGCACCGCATAACGCATCGCCACTGCATCAAACCAACCACATCTTCGTGGTCGACCTGTAGATGCTCCGTACTCCTGACCCGATTCACGCAGACGATCACCCGACGACCCGAAAAGTTCAGTCGGCAACGGACCCTCGCCAACCCGCGTGGTGTAAGCCTTAACAACACCGAGCACCCTATCAATAGCACTTGGGGGCACCCCGAGCCCAGTGCACACACCACCGACGGTGGCGTTGGAAGAGGTAACGTATGGAAACGTGCCATGGTCAATGTCGAGAAGAGCGCCTTGCGCTCCTTCAAACAGAATCGCTTGTCCAGCCTGACGGGCCCGCGACAACCAAAGCGACGAATCAGTTACCCAACCACTAAGACGCTCCCAGGACACAGCAAGCTGACCCAGGACCACCTTCCAGTCCATTGCAGTCCCAGAAATCAGGCGATTTCTGGCCGCAACGTTCTCTCTGACAATTCCCGCCAAAGCGCCAGTCTCGGAACAATCCTCTAAATCACCAATCCTAATGCCTCGGCGGCCGACCTTGTCCTCGTAGGCAGGCCCAATCCCGCGCGATGTTGTTCCAATTTTCCGTTCCCCCCGGCGCGCCTCAGCCAATAACTCTATATCTCGGTGATACGGCATGATCACATGGGCGTTATTACTGATTCGAAGGCGATCGCCAACTTCGATGCCGAGTGACGCCAGCATTTCAACTTCGCTTAGTAAAGCGTCCAAGTCGATAACAGTGCCATTACCGATGACACACGTGATTTCAGGGTGCAAAATTCCTGAGGGAATGAGATGCAAAACAAACTTCTGCCCAGATACGTAGACTGTATGACCAGCATTGTGGCCACCTTGATACCGAGCCACGACGCTGAAGCGAGGAGCCAGTAGATCGACAACCTTTCCCTTGCCCTCATCACCCCATTGTGCACCGAGTACCGCAAGATTCATCGTAAACACCCACCCCTGATTCTACCCAACATAATCCAGTCTCTCGATGGTAGCAAAAGAGAGTACTAAACGGAATGCTTCCAGTCGTAACACCTCTAGCACATTAGCAATGAGCCAGTCTAGGACAGAGAATGCGTTGATTAAATACATTGAAAGTTCGATCGAACGGTTCCGCTAGAAGTCAAGCAAGAAATACATTGGCCAGAATTCCGATTTGCCGTTGACAACATTCGGTTCCTTTCCGTAAGTTCTAACCTTCTGAGACCAAGCTTAAGAGCCCCAAGATCGACAATAGCCATGAATCTTAACCAAGACGTTCGGGAGTTGCCAACATTAGAAACAACAAAGGCAGGCCTCTGCGAGCGCTATGCGAGAGTGTAGATGATTAGCGGACGGACGTCCGTCGAACGGCGCGTTCTTTCGGCGCTTGAAGCGACTCCGGCACGCGTACCAGTCGTACTCGGACCGTGCGGCAGCGGTCGCACCAGTTTCTTACTGCACCTCCGGCAAACGCTTGGGGCAAGCCGCTGTCAGTATGTGGACGTCGAACAAATCGCCACGACACCTGAAGGATGTCTGCACGCTCTCACCCTTCATTCACGATTTTCTTACCCGCAGCAAACAGTCTCTTCTGGTAAGAATGGGTCCGCGGGAGAGGCGTTCCGAGCGACCTTGGCCTTTCTGGAGTCAGCTCGGTCCGATAGTGGTGACCCGGTAGTGTTTCTGTTGGATGAGGCACTCGAATTTAGGACTTTTGATAGCTTTCCTGGCCTTCGCTCGGTACTCCGGGACCTAATCCAAGCCCTTCCAACCAGCAGGAACCGCTTTGTACTCAGTACGAGGTTTGTAAGTCGGGCGCATCACCTCTTACGAGATGCGTCGGCCGAATACGAGGTAATTCATATGCCGCCACTGTCGGTGGCGGAAATTGCTGACAGCCTCTCAGACAAATACGCGCCCCAAAACTCACTGGACCGAGCAGAACTTGCACGATCGGTGCACGCTCTGACGGGAGGGCGACCCAGTTACGTCGAACTTCTTGACGGTGCCATGCGTGAGCTCGGGGCACGAATCGGTAACGACCCGGTTGCAGCTCTAACTAGCCAGATGCAACGAGGGGCGCAACTGTGGGAACGCTGCCACTTTTATTATGAGCTTCGCGTAAACCGTGCCCGCGGCTACGGTTCTCTAAAGGCCATCCTACAGGTGCTCGCACAAGAAGAACCCCTGACGCTTACCGAGATTGCACAGCGTCTCCTTCGAACACCCGGCTCAACAAGGGATTACCTATCTTGGCTAGAAGACGTCGATCTGATTTCGATGCGACAGAAGCGGTATGCCTTTACAGATCCCCTTCTTCGCCTGTGGGTGAGACTTCACTGTCGCATGGAACCGCCGAACAAGGAACAGTTAGGACAGGAGGTGCAGCAATTTGCCCACGCCGTAATGCCTAGTGCGGAACCCTCTCAAACTGTGGTTGCCGGACACGACACCAGTCGCAATTGGGGCCTCGTCGAAACAGACCGAACTATGGATAGTGCAGAGTGATCTGTCGTTGGAAAGTGAAGGTTAGGCACTGTCAGATTTGAGCTGTTCCAGAGCGCATGCGGCTGAGCGTTGCTCGGCTTCCTTTTTGCTGCAACCCTCCCCTCGGGCGGCAACCCTGTTTCCAACCTGGACAGCCACAGTAAAGACCTTGCGATGATCTGGGCCTGCCTCGGTTACCACAGTGTAGATTGGTAACGACTCGCCATGGGCTTGAAGCCATTCCTGAAGCGCTGATTTATGATCATTAGTGAGTATCGTCGGCCGATCATCTCGGCGACGTTCACTAATCATGGTTGCAAATTGACACTCAATGAACGCACGAACCGGCTCAATGCCGCCATCAAGAAAAATCGCAGCAACCACCGCTTCGTAAGCATTAGCGATTAGTCTTTGCTTCGTCCGACCGCCTGACCTTTCCTCACCTTTACCGAGCAATAAGAAATCACCTAATTGCAAGGTCGTACCTAACCTAGCAAGAGTTACAGATGACACAAGTAACGCCTTCATCTTCGACTTGTCGCCCTCGTCCCGATCGGGAAACTTGCGAAAGAGTAATTCAGCAACAACGGCGCCCAATACCGCATCGCCCAAGAACTCGAGTGACTCGTTGTCGAGTGCGCTACTGCTAGGGTCGTCGTGTGCATGCGAGCGATGCGTCAATGCATTCTCAAGAAGCCCGCGATCGCTGAACTGGTAGCCGATTACCGTTTCGAGTTTTGCAAAATCCTCCACCCCAGTTCGTTCGGCACTAGTCTCAACAGATGCCTCCATGATCTTACGAGCTTCAGTGACATCCCCAGAATTGACCCTAACGAGGGTGGTCGGCTTGTTGCCACCTTTCAAACCTGCCAACGCACCCAGCTTGTCAGAAGTTATGATCGCCTGAATACCATGGCTTTCAAGCAGCGCCCGCACAATAGTCGCTTCCGCGTCTGATGACGTCGACAGTACAGAAACAAGGTCGTCGCCTGAAACCTTTGGATTACTTCTCACGATCGTGTTAGGAAAGCGTCGTTAGAGCCCATCTATACCAAAGTGTCTAACATGAAAAATTTTCAAATGACACATCAAAAACAAATGGTAAGCCACGACGATTTGAAACTGGAATATATCAGATGTATCGTAACCACCACAGCAAGTGGTAGCCATGTACCATTAACGGCTCCGGCTCCATAAGAATGACCGATGAACTTATCGAGATTTCAGTATCTATCAAGAATATTAGCGCGTCCTAGATCAGTCGACTAAGGGCAACTAGATAGTTAGTTAATCCACATGTTGATAATTGGCATTTTGCGGCTACCCCGTCAGTGGCTGCGGGCACTTTATGACTGGACGATGAACTGGGCCGACACCCCAGTGAGTCTAATCGCCTTATTCGTCCTTGCAGTAGCCGAATCATCGATCTTCCCAATTCCGCCAGACGTTCTACTGATTGCTATCATCGCCGCAAACCCTCGGCGCTGGCTATTTGCTGCGGGGCTTTGCGCCGTCGGCTCCGTGGTTGGAGCCGCGATCGGCTACGTTATTGGGTCCGCTTTCATGGCCACGATGGGTCAGCCGATCATTAATTTCTACGATGCGCATTCGCAGTGGGAACAGGTCGTGGAAATCTACAACGGGTATTGGGGGATGTGGTTTCTGGCAGGCGCCGCTTTCACTCCAATCCCTTTCAAAGTCGCTACGATCGCAGCAGGGGCAACCCGAATGCAATTCTGGAGATTCTTGGGAGTCAGTCTCGTCGGACGATCAGCTCGATTCTTCCTTGTCGCAACGATCCTCAGAATATTCGGAGCAACAGTCCGTCACACTATTGAACGACACTTCGATCTGGCTGCGGCACTCTTTCTCATCCTGCTAATTGCCGGGTTCCTCGTGATCCAGGTTTTGTGATCGGATAACAGAGGCGCTCACCCAATTCAGATACGCCTGACTTCCACCGACAATAGGAATTTCAAGTAACTCAGGAATCTCATAAGGATGTGAGCTCTCTAGCCTGGTACGGAGGGCAGCCAATCGACCCGTGGTCGTCTTGATAATGACCTGGTGTTCCGTTCCCTGCTTCAACTGCTCCTCCCATCGATAGAGCGACCTCATCTTGGGCAGAACATTGACACAGGCCGCAAGCTGGTCTCGAACCAGCATCTCCGCAAGCTGAACCGCCTGATCCTCCGTCGGCATTGTTGTCAGCACAACCGCATACGCTTGCTCAGTCACTGTTTACCCTCCATAAACCGTTAGGACTATTCCTCTCGGATCATCGATCCGATAAATAGCCTGTACGGTCTTTCATAACGTGCGATGCCAAAAATTGAATTGCCCCTCGCGCCGCAGCAAAACGCCCGATTGAAGTCTTCGCCTCCTCGCAGTCGGCGAGCGGTACTTTTTCTACTATTGTTCCTAGCCTGCATCCTACTTGCTGACAGTCTTATCGGCGAGCGTGGATTATTTGAGGCCAACCGTAAACGACATCACCAAGCCACTCAGAAAGAAGAAATAGTAAGACAACGTCAGGAGAACTCCAGATTGCAAAAGGAGGCAGAACGGCTCACGAACAGCGAACCACGCTCAATCGAGGCGATCGCACGTGATCAACTTGGTTTAATTCACGAAAACGAAATTCTCTTCATTATCAGAGACGTAAAACCATCGTTACAAGAACCACAGTAAGGCTTGTTACACTCTTCTCAAAAAGCTATTCTTTGACCCTTTGAAACAGCGCATGTTAACATTTTGTGCAGAGTGCCGTGCCTAACCAATCGGCCTCTTATCTGAAACCTGTCGCGGGGTGGAGCAGTCCGGTAGCTCGTTGGGCTCATAACCCAAAGGTCGGGGGTTCAAATCCCCCCCCCGCAACCAACCTGTTTGTCGGGTTACGAAAAGTAGCCGTGGCCCGTTCTTATTTTTTTTCGAACCGTCTGTCGACGGGTGTTTCTGTAAGTGATCGCTGAAGGTTGGTCCTACCTGATAACCGGTATCGTGCTCGGATTGGCGGGCGGGTTTGCGCCTGGGCCCGTCACAACCCTGGTTATTGCGCAAAGCCTCAGGTACGGACTTCGGGAAGGTCTGAGAATTGCAATCGCACCGTTGCTTACTGACGCACCAATCGCTGTGGCCGCACTATTCGTCATCGGTCAGCTTGAGGATACTGGTCCAGCGCTGGGCACCATCACACTCATGGGCTCCGCATTTCTCATCTACCTAGCTTATGAGAACGCCTTCGCACAACCGCCCCAAACAACTGCAGTGGTCGATCTTCCGAGATCACTGCGGAAGGGGATCGTCACAAACTTGGTCAACCCAAATCCATATCTCTTCTGGTTTACGATCGGGGCTCCAACCGTAGTTGAGGCTTACCCAAATGGAGTCTTCGTTGGCTTGTTTCTTGCAGGTCTCTACGCTGCGTTAATCGGGTCAAAAGCAACCTTTGCGGTTGTGGCGGCTAGAGGCCGATCTCTGCTAACTGGGACAGTCTACCAATACGCGCTCGTAGTATTGAGTTTGATACTCTTCATCCTCGCTCTAAAATTCGCCCGCGATGGCCTAGGTTACCTTGGAGTTCTTTGAATCACTCGCCCCATGAGCAAGTGCCCGGTGAACGATGCGCTCCAACTTCGATAGGCCAGTCGCTACGTCGGCACCTAAGTGAATACGTATTACACGGCGTTTCAGTTCACTCAAAACGACGAAGTCACCTCGCGCCTGTGCCATGTTTAACGCACCGAATGAGTAAGCCAACCCAGGAATCGGTAAATCCACTGTATCGTCAGCAGTGACCTCCAGAAACACGCCGGTATTTGGCCCACCCTTATAGAACTGACCAGTGGAATGGAGATATTGTGGCCCAAAATTGAGGCAGGTAGCGACTTTCCGAACCTCTCGAACGGCGTGCCGAATTCGGCTAAGCACTTCAGTGTTGATGAGATTCATATCAAGGTAGGCTAGAAGGGCGAAGTAGTCACCCAAGCGGAGATTGTCTAAGTGAGCCCGCATCAGCCGATCCACTGAGTCTGTTACACTCCGGAGTGTCACCAGATACTGGTCATCGGCGAACATTCGGAGTCCGTGACCCTCAGCGCATGGCTTTTCCAGCGATAGAGACCCGCGAGATTCTAGCTGGTCTGTGAGTGTCTTTGTTGCGACCTTGCCCATCTCCACATCGGGCTGATTGAACGGATTGACCCCAAGTACAACACCGGCAACGGCAGTCGCGAGTTCCCAGCGAAAGAACTCTTGACCCAAATCGTAGACGTCACGTAATTTGATCCGTACGATTGGGTGTCCCGCAGACTCAAGACCGCCAACAGGACTCACTGACCCTTGACCATTTTCCGAGTCAAGTTCTAGCGACACAAATAGTCGGTCGTCACCATAGTCCTCGGGCGAACCCACCGACTCCCCATCTACCAGGATGAGGCCCCGTCCCTCCTTCCCGGTCGACTCCCCAATTAGTTGCTCCAGCCAGGACCCGAACGCCTTGACTCCAGAAGATGCGATGAACGTAACCTTGTCCCGTCCATCAGCGCCGGCCAGAGCAAGCGCAAGACCAAGCTGAACACCAGGATTGTTCTCAGCAGACGATGTCGGACCGCACTCTTGAACCATCTCAGCCGCTCGATTCAGTAGCCGGCTGACATCGAGCCCAAGGATTGCAGCGGGCACCAAGCCGAAATCCGATAAGGCCGAAAAACGCCCGCCTATGCTCGGCAGTCCATGGATTAGCATCCGGAATCCGTCCCGTTTTGCGATTGCCTCCAATGTCGACCCAGGGTCGGTGATGGCAATGAAATGCTCACCAGCCCTTTCACCAGCCTGAGCCTTCACGCGATCAAGGAAATATTGATAAAGAAGATTCGATTCGATCGTCACCCCCGACTTACTCGCAACAATGAAAAGCGACCGCCGAGGGTCGAGTGCCGCCTCAAGCCGAGTGATTTGAGTTGGGACTGTTGAATCAAGAATGTGCAGTTTGGGACGACCGCCTAGTCCGGTGAAGCTCTCAACAAGCACCTTAGAACACAGGCTCGAGCCACCCATTCCAAGAATGACAACGTCCGTGAATTCTTTTGCTGCCATTCGAGCAAGTGCGTCAAAGTGAGCGAGGCGCTCTTGTTGCAGGGCAACAATATCCAACCAACCTAACCACTTCGTCTCATCACCACCGGTCCACAACTTGGCGTCTTTGGCCCACATCCTTGCCACCAAAGCTTCGCCTTGCCAGCGAGTAGTCTCTTGGCACATCGCGTCATGAAATCTACCGGAACCGGAAATACGCTGTCGATTGGGATCTTGGGTACTCATACGATGGTCCAATCCCTAGCACGGACACTTCGATCACTTCGTAACACCATTTTCCTGATGCCTACAGCGTTAGTCTCAAATAGGTTAGTGTGGAGCGGACAACAACTACCAGCCCCTTGGGATCTAGAGTATCTGGTTACGAATCGAGGCGTCGACAAGTTGAATCGGATGCACAAAACGCATATCCCGACCAGCGCCACGGGCCGCCGCCACGAGTTGCAGTAAGCAACCAGCATTCCCAGTCGCCACAAAATCAACATCAAGGGCAGACAGCGCCGCCACCTTCCTCGCGCCAAGCACCTCGCCTGCCTCTGGTTCAACCAAGTTGTAAATCCCTGCACTGCCGCAACACAACTCCCCTTCACGTGATTCTTTGAGTGTCACACCCGGGATTGCTTCAATTAGGGAGCGGGGCTGCACGTGTACACCCTGCCCGTGGACTAGGTGACAGGCATCGTGGTACGCAACACGAGCCTCCAAGCGGTGACGAGGGGCGCGTGCTGGTCCAATCTCGGTGAGTAATTCGCTTACGTCACGGACAGAAGCACTGAAAGACTCCGCGCGATTCGCCCATTCCGGGTCATCGGCGAGAAGTCGTCCATACTCCTTCATGGCCGAACCACAGCCGCCAGCGTTCACTGCAATCCGGGCAACGCCGGTTCGTTCAAAGGAACCAATCATGCGGCGTGCGAACACTTTAGCCTCGGACTCGCGGCCAGCGTGTAAAGATAGTGCTCCGCAACAACCTTGCCCAGCCGGTGCAATAACCTCACACCCTTCCGCTGAGAGCACTCGCACCGTTGCGCGATTGACCTCGCCAAAGAACACCCGCTGTACACATCCTGTGAGTAATCCCACAGTGCTGCGACAGGAGCCTTCGGCTGGAGTCCGCTCCGGCTGGGGGTCACTGCACCCGGTATTATCAGGAAGGAGTCTGAGTAAAGCACGCGCACGTGCTGGGAGACGGTTCAGCCAACTGCGAGATTCGAGCCGATTTCGGAAGCGCGTCAAACCCATTAACGGAAGCGCCACTAGGCGGAGCCGCTGTGGATAGGGCAAGACAGCGAAGAGTATCGAGCGAAACAGCCGATCATGGAACGGACGGCGAAACGATGTCTCGACTACGGCTCGAGTCCCCTCAATAAGTGGCCCATACTGGACTCCTGATGGGCATGCAGTCTCACAGGCGAGGCACCCTAAACAAGCATCCATACGCTTAACAAACGGGTCGGCGACCGGCACGCGCCCTTCTGCTTCAGCCTTCATCAGATGCAGTCGTCCCCGTGGCGAGTCCATTTCTTCGTCCCAGAGAACATAGGTGGGGCAGGTAGGCAAACAGAACCCACAATGGACGCAGGCCGAAAGTTGTGATTCGCGATTAGGACTGCCAGAGGTCACAGATATCCGCTCCACACGGGTGAGCCTGAACCAAGTTCCCCGGGGCACTCCGTCATGAGGCTGAAAACGCTCCTCAGATTCAGATCGCTTCGGTTGGCCATTGTCCTGGACTCAGAATGCCATCCTGATCGAACTGCCGCTTTACAGCAACCATTACACGCCTTGCATCACCTAAGGGTCCCCATGCATCAATGTTCGCACGCAACTCTGGTGTCCCCCGAAGCAACACGACATAACCGCCGCTTGACGCTAACATGCTTCTCAATTCCTCAACGATTAACCTCGACACTCCCGCGTCAGTTCCGAGTCTGGCGTGCAATACCCCGATGCCTGCACGCCCCGCAACACAACCATCTGAACCATGGCGCCTCAAGAGAATGCTGAATTTGTCCAAAATAGCTGGAATGTCCGTCTGCAAGAGCCCGATCCGACAAACGTCCCCGACTCTGCCCCAAACAATGTCGTGATGGTATCTCCAGCACTCCACCTCAGCTGACCCGGTCAAGATGCTAGATTTCACACCACACCGATGCCATAATTCCACTACCTCCACTGCCTGTCGCTCAGAGGCATGCTGGGACCCCTCGAAGCGCGCCAGGAGCGAAAACGGTGGCCCTTGGACCTCCAGGGAACTTGGCACTAACTGGCTCGCTGTGACAGCGCTGACCGCTTTCCTGACCGTTACAGAATCCAGACCTTTGGCAACAGCGGTCCTCGACCCAAGAGGTAGAGGTGCCAACTTGAAGGTCGCTTCTAGGATTACACCAAGTGATCCGAATGAACCCGTCAGCAGTTTTGACAGGTCATATCCAGCCACATTCTTGACGACGATGCCACCAGCTGAAGCCACCTCGCCGTCGGCCCGGACGAACGTGACACCTAGAATTAGGTCACGCGGCGCCCCATAACGATGTCGCCGTGGGCCTGAATCATTGGTCGCCACGATCCCGCCGACGGTCGCAAGGTCGGGGTGCGATGTATCCAATGGCAACCACTGATTCTGACGCTGCAACAGATTGTTGACGGATCGTAGAGACGCTCCCGCTTGTACCGTGGCAGTCAAGTCACCCTGCCGATGAGCTACAACCGCGTCCAGCCGACAAAGTGACAACAAGAGATCGATCCTTGGAGGAGAAGTGCCCCATTCAAGCTTCGTACCGGCACCCGTAGGCAGGACACCGAGACGATGGTCGGATGCCAAACGAAGGATTCTTGACACGCCAGCTGAATCTTCAGGGCAGACTACGACCGAAGGGATCACACCAGCTACCGCCGATTCAGGTGTGCCAACTTTGATCGCTTCATCACCGATCTCGTGCGCAACTAACGCAGCCAATTCCTCAGCCTTAACCATCAGAAGCGCTCTGCTAGCCCCGCCTGCTCGACAGGATGGGCCCGGTACGGCCCAGGCACTTCGCCACAAAGACGAGGAGTCGGGAAAATCTTCCTTGGATTGCAAATGCCGGTCGGATCGAACGCGAAACGGAGAAATTGCATCGTTTCCAGATCGACCTCGCTGAACATTTTCGCCATATGTGCGACCTTGTCAGCCCCAACACCATGCTCACCCGTAATCGATCCACCAGCCTCAAGGCAGTAGCGGAGTATCTCTCCGCCTACTTCGGCCGCAAGTGCCGACTGACCTTCCACTGAGGCGTCATAACAAATTAGTGGGTGAAGGTTTCCATCACCAGCATGAAACACATTGCCGATACGCAACCCCGAACTCTGCTCTAGCGATCTGATCCGTTGCAGTACTTCCGGAAGCTTAGTGCGCGGAATAACACCGTCCTGAACGTAGTAATCTGGCGAAACTCGTCCCATCGCGGCGAACGCAGCCTTCCGCCCTGTCCAGAATCGTGAGCGTTCCTCTGCATCACCAGCTACTCGCACCTCACTCGACCCGGAATCACGGCAAATTGCTTCAACACACTGAGATGTTTCATCCACCTCGACTTCGGGTCCATCGACCTCAATGATAAGCACGGCCTCTGCCGGAGGGAATCCTGGATTGACCGCCGCCTCAGCTGCCTCTATCGTCAGCCTATCCATCATCTCCGCTGCTGCGGGAACGATGCCAGCAGCAATAATTCCCGAAACCGCTTTACCTGCCGAATCAATGGACTCAAACGCTGCCAACAAAGTTCGTACTGACTCGGGCACGCGCAGTAGTCGAAGTATTACCTTGGTCACAATTGCCAGCGTTCCCTCAGAGCCGACCAAAGAACCAACTAGGTCGAATCCTGGAGTGTCGACCACTGGTCCACCAAAGTGGACTAGCGTGCCATCCGGAAGAACGGCTTCAAGTCCAAGTACGTGATGCAAGGTGAAACCGTATTTCAAACAATGTGCCCCACCAGAATTCTCAGCAACGTTGCCACCTATCGAGCAAACCTGCTGTGAGGAAGGATCCGGTGCGTAATAAAGCCCGAAAGGTGCCGCACGCCGGCTAATATCGAGGTTGGTGACGCCGGGCTGGACAGTCATCCGAAGGTTCGAAGGGTCAACATCAAGAATCCTATTAAGCCGTGTTAAGACGATAAGAACCCCATCCTCTTCCGGCCTCGCCCCACCAGAAAGCCCAGTCCCATTCCCACGAGCAACGAACGGCACCCCGGCGTTATGGCAAAGCCGGACAACGTCTTGTAATTGATCGGTGTTCGAGGGAAGCACGACAACGCCAGGCACTGCACGAAGGGAGCTCAACGCATCGCATTCGTAGACAATTCGATCGGTGAACTCCTCCACGATACCAATGTCATCTACAACCGTTCGTAAAGATTGAATAAATGAGGAGTCCATGTGTCGGATGACCAAATTCTACTATCGTGCTGCATTCCAAGGCGAGCACGACAATAACTTCTTCCCCATCGGCACCCAGAAGAAGCACGGAAAAAGAACTCTCACATCGCGGTGCTTAGTGAAAACAGCGCAACGACTAGAACAAGACGGTCGCCCAATCTCTGGGTCCCTACTTACAAGGGCCACGTAGCCGAAGGCCACATGCAATCGTTCGGTGAAGCTCACCTGGCCAGATGCACACAGGGCGCGGTTCTACCGCGCCCTGTAATCATACCGTCGGGAACTCGACTACTTTTAGGGCTCGTCGCCAAGCTCAACCACCGGTTCCACTGGTCGTGGTCCACCGTTGAATGTCAACATATGGTCCCTAATCGAACGGATCTGTTGGTCGGCGTTCCGGTCAAACTGAGGATAAAACGCTTCGGGGTAATCCGGCCAGAAAGCCGGCATACGAGTACCTGGTTGGATACTCTGCGGGTCACGGATCCAGTCAATGATCCAATCTGCTTGAAGTCGATCCGGTGTCATCCGCAAGTCTGGCGCCAAGTTCTCAGTTGGTTGGTCCGCTGGAATCTCGTCGAGAACGTGGCATTGCTGACACCTAAGAAGGTCAAACAGTTCGCTGCCAGTTGCCACAGAACCACGCCGAGACGAAACGACCGAGTGCGGCCGAAATTCGCCCAAAGTCTCTGAGATTGCACCGAAATAGTCCAACGTCTGATTCCAGTGTTCATCTTCGAGATCAAAGGTCGGCATCCGCACATCCAGCCATGGCCTGATCGTAATCGGCCCTTTGAGGAAAGCGTAAAGCCAATCAGATTGAACCTTGGCACCCTCCGGTGTCAGCAAGGGAGGCGCTAACGAAGGATCGGCAACGAGTGCCTGGTAATCACCGCCATCATCTTCAATCTGGTGGCAGGCAACGCAGTTCCGACGGCGAACCAATGCCCGCCCAACCCGCAAACCGTCTTGTCTAGCCGAACCTTGCACCAAGGCCGCCGTTGGCTGGACATCACGCTGAAAACTCATAATCGCCGTGGTTAGGAGGTGCACTTCCTCTGGGCTGAATCCGTAATTCGGCATCCGAAGCTTCTCTAGCGGTTGCAAAACTCGGTTCTGGTCGTAGACCCGTGGGTCCTTCAGCTTATTTTCGAACCATTCAATCTTCGTATGCGGGATATCTACGAACGCAAAATCGAGTTGCGTAAGCAATTTGGTGCCCTCTTCAGACAGCTCAATGCCTATCGGCCGCACTTCCTCAAAACCAGCGATGTCATGACAGCTGAAACAGCCATAGCGACTGATGACCTGCTCGCCCAACTCAAGCGTTCGTTCCTCGCCCGACATACCCGCTATCGTCGCTTCCGCCTCAGCCGTTGGTACTACCGCCTTGAGATAATCAAGAAGTACCGAGTCTGCATAAGCTTGGTCGTAGGTCGCTTCCGCCTCTCGCGGTTGCCCACCACCAAGAGTCAGTAGATAGGCCGCTACGTCGGCGGCTTCCGGATCGGTTAAACGCAGGTTGGGCATGAAAGTCCCTTCACTGTAGTGCTGGGGATTCCGAACCCAATCGAACACCCACTCATAGCTCGTCTTACTACCGATGTTTTGCAAGGCCTGCCCAAATGTTCGTCGCGGTCCCGCTTCCTCTCGCGTTTCATCACCAGTGACGTGGCAGGCAAGACATCCGACTGATTCAACAATCACCTGCCCATTGGCACTGTCACCACGGGGTGGAGTCGGAACTGCATACGAATACTCCTCAGAGTTCGCAAACAGGTAAGCAACAACGGCATCGATTTCAACTTCGTTTCGTTGAGCATCCTCAGGCGACGAAGTATTCGAGTTGTACCAGACACGTGGCATCCAGGTCGTCGGCTTAACCGCGCGGGGATCGCGAATCCAGTCAGCCACCCATTCCGGTGTCAGCTTTGACTCAATCTTAGTCAAGCTTGGCCCTGGATTCCTCAGGCCCTCAAAACCACTTGACTTGTGACAGGAGTAACATCCCGCCCGCTCATACAAACCGTAAGCTAAATTGAGCACATCAGCCTCAGGAACGTACACCTCTTCGACGTGACACTTTGCGCAGGAAGCCTCAGCCATGCCCGTAGGTAACATCGGATAGTCCCAAAGATGGGACTCTGCCCAATCGTAGGACTCCTCCCACTCGTGCTCTTGCTGCTCGTTCACCGGAGTGTGTGACACATCTTGGAAACTAATGGACTGCGGCATGCCTTCATGACAAACAGTGCAGCCTGTTGTCTCAAGCGGATGCGGCGAAGCACTGCCGACGTACACGTCGAGATTTGGATGCGTTGTGAAGGGCTGAGGATATTCTTCATAGCCCTCCCGATTGATGGCCAGATGGCACGTCATGCACCGGTCCATCTTCGGCACCCTTGTAAAATTCAGATCATCAAAAACGTTTGGCGTAATAACCTGCTGCACTCTGATGGTTGGCGCCATAAAGTCAAGAAGTGGCGCGTTAAGAAAATAGTCATCTACCAAGCTCGGTGCCAAGTCGACCAAGCGCTGCTCCAACCGAGAAGTCTCTGTTGTCAGAGCCCGAATCTGGTCATCAAGATCAGTAACACCCTGCTGCACTTCAGCAATCTGGCTTCTCAAACCGTCTCGCTCAGCGGTTAACTGTTCAACTACAAGCCCGAGTTCGAGCCACTCACCGTACTGCGCCTCGATTTCCGCCTCTCTGGCGACATAGCTTTCAGGGTCGCCCTCACGGCGGCCAACCTCGAAAGTGTACTTATCTACATCGTAAGTCGCCTTCGCGAACTGTGCCCTCTGGGTCGCAAGCGTCAATCGCGCATCAAGGTCAGCCAATTCATCTTCAAGAGGCGCAATTTGTCCTTCTTGAGTAGCGAGCTCCTCCTCCGCCCTGGCTCGGTCAGCTTGCAACTGTTCCAAGACTGTTGAATCGATATCGGCATTTGCCGCCTCGAGGCCGAGTCGCGTTACTTCAGTCTCGAGCTGAACGAACCGTCGCTGATAGTTCTTCCACTCACGGTCGTAGTCATCCCAGACCATCCATAAGACTGAGACAAAAAGAAAGATGCTTGACGCCGCAAAAACGACGTTCAGGAGGTCGATGTTGTAGGCGTGCCCAACGGTCCGCTTGTCAGCCATATCCGTGGTCGATCAAATATTGAAGAAGAATTCCGGAATCGCAACGACGTATTTGAGATTGAACAGCCAGCGAGCTAGCATCTTCACCGGCAGCGAAAGCATCATCAGAAAGAGAAAAATCCCCACGTAGTAACGGGCTGGTCCAAGTTTTTCGTAATAACCCTTGAGGAAACTCTTAGCCAAGAGCAACGGCAACACGAAGACATAGATCAGAGTGAGAAGGATCCCAAAAAACTCACGAATAAACCATTGTGAGGGCAAACCCACTCCAAGACCACGCAACCAGATGTACTCAGACAAATTCACATTCGTGAGCGCCTCAAGCTTATGAATGTCCCAGTATTCGAACGGACCAAAAAAATTCCAATTCGGACCACGTAGGAACGTGCCTAGCACTATGAGTGACGACCACAATACGACAAAGCCAAATAAAAAGATTGAAATCTCCACCTTGCGTTCCTTAAAGGTGTAGTAACCATTCCCTTTGGGGTTCGTATCGATATACGGAATCGCCATCAAACCCACAATGATCAGCGTAGGCAAGACGACACCGGCCAGCCAAGGATCAAAATAGACCAGCATTTCTTGCAAACCCAAAAAGTACCAAGGGGCTTTCGACGGATTCGGCGTTGCAGCGCTGTTGGCCGGCTGCTCCAGTGGGGCTTCCAGTAGAATTGACCAAACGATCAGGACCACGGAGCACAGAATGAGACAAATCAACTCCGTGTAAACTAAATCTGGCCAGACCCAGACACGCCCCTCCTCGACCTTTTCAACGACCGGCTCACCCTTGTCGAGCCTCTCGTCGTTTAGCACCGCTTGGCGCATCGAGTACCAAGTGAAGAACAGTAAACAAAAAATTAGACCGACAATGGGAACGTTGTCTGGCTTTCCGATGATCAACCGGAAGTTTTCATCGAACAGGCCCAGCCCGAAAAACAGTACGAGAAAGATCTGCAACCCATAGCCGACGCGCGGTTTCACAAACACGTCACGACGCCACACTGCGAAAATAAACGCGCTCAATGTCAACAAAAAGAAGACACGCGGGTCGGCGAAGAAATTGAAAAATCCCTTGATCGCATCCATAATTCGAACCGCCTTCTACGCCGGGCCGGAAATACCGCCGTCCTTCCTGACACGCCAAAAATGTACGGCCATGAGCACTGCAATCGCAAGCGGCAAACCGACGCAGTGCAGCACGTAGAATCGAAGTAACGCCCCTTCACCAACAAAGGTTCCACCTAGTAGAGCAAACCGAGCGTCGTCGGCAGCGTGAATAAGTCTCACATCGCCCAGCATCAACAATGCTGACCCCGGACCTTCAGCACCCATGAAAGGGGTCGCCCGCGCCATGTTTGAACCGACCGTGATCGCCCATATCGCGAGCTGATCCCAAGGCAGGAGGTAGCCCGTGAACGAGAGGAGGAGCGTTAGCACCAACATGATTACGCCAACATTCCAGTTGAACTCCCGTGGCGGCTTGTAGGACCCAGTCATGAACACTCGAAACATATGCAACCAAACCGTGACAACCATCGCGTGTCCACCCCAACGATGCATTTCGCGCATGATTCCAAGCGGCACGTGCTCGCGCAAGCCAACGATGTCGGTGTAGGCGTATTCCAACGTTGGACGGTAGTAGAACATCAGCAGCACGCCTGTAAACGTCAGTGACAAAAAAAGGAAAAAGCTGAGGCCGCCCATGCACCACGTGTAGCGCAGGCGCACTCCAGACTTACGAAGTCTGACTGGATGCAGGTGCAGGAAGACGTTAGACAACACGACTAATACACGATTCCGATCCGTGATCGGTGCGTTGTGCCGAAAAACCGACTTCCATACCTGGGTTTCGGTCAGCCAATTCCACGAACGCTCTAGGGCGCCCTCTTTAGGAGTAACGATCTTTGTGTCAGCCATAACAACTCATCAACACGATTGCCGAATGATACTCAACCAATTGGCCCAATCCACTGATTTAGAGCCTTAGAAATGATTCAGGGTCTGCCCACTGCCCCAACTCAAACTGAAATTTTCTCGCCTTATCGACCAAAATTTGACCATCCTCAGCCAGTACGATTCTCGCCCGCTCCAGTGGACGCGGCGCCGGACCTTCAAAGTTGACGCCCGTCGGTCGAAAGCCACTCCCGTGACAGGGACACTTAAACTTCAACTCAGCCGATAGCCAGTTGGGAGTGCAACCGAGATGCGTGCAAGCGGTGAGCAGGGCATAGAATCCAGCAGCCTCCTGGACGATATCGCTCGGAGTACGCACGATCCAGATTCCAAAGCGGTCTTTCCACCGCTCATCGACACCTGGCGCGTACTCGTCGGGAAAGCCAATCTTGAATTGCTGCGGTGGCTCGTTAAGGACGTTTGGAAACATAAACCGTCCAGTCGCTGCCAGCGCCGTAGCCGAAGCCGCTGTAAAGGATCCCCATGCTAAGCCTAGCCAAGACCGACGGGATAGAAGTGGTGAAGTGTCATCAACGACTTTTTTCTTCTTCGCCGGCGGCCGACGTGGCGCAGCAGCCACAGAAGTCGTCTTGCCTGCCAAGTTGGGCGGAACGGCCGGTTGTACCGGTTTTGCGGGCGGACCCTTCGAGGCCGGAGCGCCCTCTACTGGAGCGTTTGGTTCGTCAGCCATTTAATCTCATCTACTCCGTGTGCTCGTCTCTCACGAGCTGTTGTTTTTCTACCCTGCACCTCAGCGACGTACACGCCCCTCAGGCCTGTCATCAGCTGCATCAAACACTGCAAGCGCTTCAATCGCCGCCTGACGGACACGAAGACTCTCGTCTTGACGACTCAACTGGAGGACCGAATCACGAAACGAGTTAGCATTAAGAGCTGCGATCGCATTCAATCCGGTGATCATAACCTCACCAACGCGGTCGACCTCATCACTACCGACACCCATAGTAGGCTCCGCCACTCGTTCGACGTACTCGCGGTCCAACATCCGACCCAATATCCCAACACCCTGAGTATTGCCGTGCCTCGCCAGTGCCACGGCAGCATTCCACTGAACATCTGGCACAGAATCGTTCAGTGCGGTACGCAAGGTGGAAATCTGTTCATCACCCGGTAACGCGCCAAGTGCATAAACTGTCATCTTCCGAATACCGGCATCATCAGACGCGTACATCCCAGCCAGTTCCGGTATGACGCTAGAGTCACCTAGTGACCCGAGCGCCCAAATCACACTAATCCTGGTCTCGGTCTCAGGATCATCGAGTGCGTCGACGAGACTTGCACCGGCATCCTCAGGCGGCTGTGTCAATTGACCAACGGCCATGGCTAGATAGCGTCGCACCCGTGGGTCATCATTCTCCGACTCAACAAAAGCGCTGACTAAGGCTGGACCCAGTGTTGGCTCCGAGGCCTGGACTTCTGGATCAGCCATGAGACGCGACAATTCAAAGGCCGCAGGCCATCGCCGTTCCCGACCACCGACACGGATATCACTCAAGTACTCTTGGGGAGTTCGCTCATCGTTGAGCAGCCAACGAAACCCGCCATAAACCAAGATGACCGCAACAACGACTGCTAAAGGAATAAGAAAGAACTGCACAGCCAGCGCCGGCACCGATCGCCCTTCCGAAACCTGACCGTCTCGTTCCTCGAGTTTGTCCATTTTCCTCATCGGTGTGCCGGTTTCGCAGAATTTCGATCGTGAATTTTAGCGCAAGGTAGAATTTCGGTCAAAAAAGTGCCACGGCACCTCATATACGAGGCAGCGTAACCTCCCGCTGAGTTTGGTATTTCCCCTTCTTATCGGCATATGAAGTTTGGCATTCCTCATCGCTCTGAAAAAATAGCACTTGGGCAATTCCTTCGTTTGCATAGATCTTCGCAGGTAGTGGAGTGGTGTTCGAAATCTCTAAAGTGGCTGTCCCTTCCCACTCAGGCTCAAATGGTGTGACATTCACGATAATGCCGCAACGGGCATAGGTCGACTTGCCCAGACATACTGTCAGAACATCCCGAGGAATACGGAAATACTCCACCGTTCGGGCGAGCGCAAACGAGTTTGGTGGCACGATGCATTCCGGTCCTTTGAAGTCGATGAACGAACGTGGGTCGAATGCTTTCGGATCGATAAGAGTGTTATTAATGTTAGTGAAGATCTTGAATTCGTCAGCGACCCGAATGTCATACCCATAGGACGATAGCCCGTACGAAATCACCCCGCTCCGTACTTGGGTATCGACAAACGGCTCGATCATCTTACAATCTCGCGCCATCCGGGTGATCCAACTGTCTGCTTTGATAGTCATAAAAATCGAGCTCCCACGCTTAGCGTCGCATGATGGCGAAAAATAGGGTCGCCAAGAGACTCACCGCGATCGAGGTGACAATCGGAACATAAACCGTGACATTGCCACGCCGAAACACCAGGTCACCAGGCAACCGTCCTAGCGGTAACCCAAGCATCATCAACCCACCAAGCGCTGTAACCATGAGACCGATGATCACCAACGCTTTGCCCACACTCGCTACCCTTCAACAGAATCGCCGTACTCTAAGTCGGAGAAAAAGTAGTCAACCTCGAACACTGCAGTGTCCACAGCGTCGGAACCGTGCGTGGCGTTGTGTTCAATCGAGCTACCAAAGTCACGACGAATACTTCCAGCCTCGGCTTTTGCTGGGTCGGTCGCACCCATTAACGCCCGCCATTTTCTAATCGCATCCGACGCCTCGAGTACCAGCACCACCGCCGGCCCAGAAGACATAAATGTGACCAAGCTATCGAAGAACGGTTTCGTGCGATGGACTGCGTAAAAACCTTCCGCATCATGACGTGACAGATTAACAAGGCGAATCCCGCGCAACGTGAAGCCAGCCAACTCAATCCGTTGTAATATGGCGCCTACCTGTCGGGTCGCCACTGCATCAGGCTTAATAATCGCCAACGTGCGTTCCATGGGCGCTGATTATACCTTTCCCCTGAAATGTGTTTGGACGACACCGCACCGAAAAAAGGCCACGCAACGCGCGGCCTCGAACCCAGTCACAAACTCCTACGCTTTCATTGAGCAGCCGTAATCAGCGAAGCTCCTGCAAGATTCTTTCAAACGCAGCTTTCGACGGCCTAACACGCTCAAGAGGCAGCGTCGCCAACGGTTCCTCAACAAGATTAAGCACCTCAATGAAGTCTTCCTTGTCAGGTTCTACATAAATCACACCGGTTGCGAATTCTGCTCGGCGGCTAGTCTCGTGAAGCACCCGCACCGCTTCGAGACGGTCTGTCGGATCATATTCCGACTCAAGCTTCTTAAGAATCAACTGTGACCCATCGTGCATCGTAACTGCGTGAGTCGTTCCTGGCTCATATTCGACAGCAATCTCCTGAAAGTGTGGAATGAAGTCGATTTCACCGAGCGGTTCGTCGTGATCACGAGCGTAGGCGTAACTCTTGGTTGATCCGACGTGATCATTGAAGGTCACACACGGCGAGATGACATCCACCATCGCCGTTCCACGATGACTGAGCGCAGCCTTCAGCACGGCCGTAAGTTGCTTCTTATCGCCCGCAAAAGACCTGGCAACGAAAGACGCACCCATCTCAACGGCCAGCGCACAGGTATCGATCGGTGGCAGATCATTGACGACACCGGTTTTCGCCTTCGAGCCAAGGTCAGCCGTCGGTGAAAACTGCCCCTTCGTTAAACCATAACAGCCATTGTCCTCAATGATGTAGACGATGGGTAGGTTGCGGCGCATAAGGTGCACAAACTGGCCGATACCAATCGCTCCTGTGTCGCCATCGCCACTCGTACCAATCGCTATCAACTGCTTATTCGCGAGGACCGCACCAGTTCCGAGCGAAGGCATACGCCCATGAACACCATTGAATCCATGCGCCCCGCCGAGAAAGTAGGCTGGACTCTTACTCGAGCAACCAATCCCCGACAGCTTGATCACCCGACTCGGCTCAACACCCATCTCGAAACACGCATCAACGATTCGCTCTGAAATAGCATTGTGACCACAGCCGGCGCACAAGGTCGTTTTGTCTCCTCGATACGGTTGCAATTCAAGGCCAATCCGATTGACCTTCTTTCCTAGTGAAGATGCGATTTTGCTCATTGGACCTAGTAAGTTCCCCACTCTCTCTAATCGGTCTGTTGATTTATTACTTTATGCACTGGCGGTCGGCGCCAGTTCGCCCCCTTCACTAGCTAAAATGATGTCGGTGACGCTGCGAGCATCAAGCGGCAGCCCACCGAAATACAGCACGCTTCTCAGCTTAGCTACACGCTCGGGTGAGAGTTCCATGCGCATCAGGGACAGCATCTGCGCATCACGATTCTGCTCAACCACGTAAACACGCTCACAGCGATCGATGAAGTCGTCAAGCTCGGCGCTAAAAGGTAACGAGCGCAGGCGACAATAGGTCAGGTCCAAGTCAGCTTCGTGGCTCAATTGATCGCAACTTTCAATCACCGCCCAGTGACTGCTTCCGTACGCCAATACGCCAATTGGGCCCTCGCTCTCCCGTTCGATGATCGGTCCCGGCACAGCATCACGAGCGGTCTCAAACTTCGTAGCAAGACGCTTAAGATTTTTTTCATAGTCATCGGCCCGTTCACTGTAGCGGGCCTCGGCATCGTGACCGGAACCACGGCAGAAATACGCCGGCATCCCGTCGCCGGGCAACGACCGATAGGCGACACCGTCACCATCGACATCCCTGTACCGTCCCCATTCTTTAAGGCGTTTTAACGTCTCAGCATCAAGCAACTTCCCTCGATCGGGCGGCCCAGTCGGATACTCGAATGGTTCCGACATCCAGCTATTCACTCCAAGGTCAAGGTCACTCATCACAAACACAGGCGTCTGGAAGCGCTCGGCTAGGTCAAAGGCCTTTAAACTCATCGAGTAACATTCGGCCACCGAAGACGGCAAAAGAAGTAAGTGCTTCGTATCACCATGAGACAGAACCGCGGTGGATAGGATGTCGCCTTGGGCAGTTCGAGTCGGTAGCCCTGTGGAGGGACCAACCCGCTGCACGTCGAAGATTACGGCCGGAACTTCCGCATAGTAGCCAAGCCCCGTGAACTCCGCCATTAATGAAATCCCAGGACCTGACGTCGACGTCATCGCTCGCGCGCCGGCCCAGCCCGCACCAAGAGTCATTCCAATTGCCGCAATTTCATCCTCGGCCTGTACGACGGCAAAAGTTGCCTTGCCAGTCTCCTTGTCGACTCGGTACTTGCCCATGTAATCGATCAACGTCTCGCAGAGAGACGAAGACGGCGTAATCGGATACCAAGCCACAACTGTTACGCCAGCCATCATCGCGCCCAGCGCAGCCGCATTGTTACCGTCGACCAAAATTTTTCCGTTCGTCTCACTCATGGACTCAAGCACGAACCGGTCCTGCTTAATCAAATGTTCGTCAGCGTACTCGTAGCCACCCCTTAGTGCCGCCTGATTTAGCCCAAGGGCCTTCACCTTACGACCAAGCTGTCCGTGAAGGGATTCCTCCACATGAACGAGGTCGATATTAAAAAGCTTCGCCAAAACCCCGACATAAACCATGTTGCGGACGAGCCTCCGAAGCTTTGCATCGGAACAGGCCTCCGCCACGAGGCTAGCAAATGGCACCGGATAGAAGGTCAGGTCGTCACGAACCGCACTCAAATCCATCGCCTCGTCGTAAACGACAGCGGCGCCGGGATTGAGTCCCATTACATCTTCCCGTGCGGTCGCGGTATTCATCGCAACGAGTACATCAACTTCGGGTTTCCTAGCAAGATAGCCATCCCGACTCACACGGATCGTGTACCACGTTGGTAAGCCCGCAATATTGGAAGGAAACAGATTCTTACCGGAAACCGGTATGCCCATCTTAAAGACGGACCGGAAGAGCACAAGATTCGCTGTCTGGCTCCCAGACCCATTCACCGTGGCGACTTGAATATTGAAATCGTTGACCGTCTGGCGGGCTGACGAACTTGCTGCGGCATCCTGAGCCGCAACACTTGTAGACGACATTCGACCGTGTCCTTACCGAGCCAACAACTCGGCACGCTGCGTCCTTGTCACCGCACAGCCACCGGCTCACAAGGCAGGTCCGAGATGGCCGGGCAAACCTGACGGAGCGTACCGGCCCACTATAGCACGATATGAGCCTGTTTTCTTAGGTTTTCAGCGCAATTTTCGATCGAATGTGATGCTCCGGTACCGCGGTCAGCACAATGCAGTCTCACAGACCCAACACACGAACCATCTCGGCTCCAAGATCGCCAGGGCTTTCTACGACGTGAACACCTGCCGATACCAAAGCATCCATCTTTTCCACGGCAGTACCTTTTCCACCTGAAATAATGGCACCAGCATGACCCATCCGACGACTCGGTGGTGCTGTCTGACCGGCAATGAAGCCGACTATGGGTTTCCTAAAACTGTCCTTGATGTAGACCGCCGCTTCCTCTTCAGCCGTACCACCAATCTCTCCAATCAAAATCACTGCATCAGTTTGACTGTCTTCGGCAAATAACCGGAGGGCATCAATAAACGAGGTGCCGATGAACGGGTCACCGCCAATTCCGATACAGGTACTCTGCCCAAGACCTAGCTCCGTTAGCTGATGGATTGCTTCGTAGGTCAAAGTACCGCTCCGCGAAACAACGCCAATGCGACCCTTCTGGCAAATATGTCCGGGAATGATGCCGGCCTTACTCAGTCCGGGAGAGATCAACCCGGGACAATTCGGACCAACGAGACGTGAGGCAGTTTGATCAATTGACCCGAGAACACCAACCATATCCAGAGTCGGAATGCCCTCGCTTATACAGACTACAAGCGGAACTCCTGCACCAACAGCTTCAAGAACGGCGCCAGCGGCGAATCGGGGAGGGACAAATACTAGAGAAGTATTGGCTCCAGTTATCTCTACAGCCTGAGACACGGTGTCGAACACTGGCAAGCCCTCATGCGTGGTTCCACCTTTACCAGGCGTGACTCCACCAACAACAGTCGTGCCATATGCGATTGACTGTTTGGCATGAAAACTACCCTCGCGTCCAGTAAGTCCTTGGACGAGGAGTCGTGAATCGCTGTCTATCAGAATGGCCATTAGAGGATTGACCTAGTGCTTCCGGGCCAAGCCTACAACTCGGTCGGCAGCCTGAGCCATCGTATCCACATTTGTAAAGTTCAGGCCGCTCGCTTGAAGCATCTCGCGCCCCTTCTCAACGTTTGTACCCTCCATGCGGATTACCACCGGGATCTGAACGTCGAGGTCTCTAACAGCGCTAATGACGCCTTCGGCCAAGACATCGCAACGAAGAATACCCCCAAAAATATTGATGAGCACGGCCTCAACGTTCCTATCGGACAGCAGTATCTTGAAGGCGTTTCTTATCTGCTCGGCATTAGCACCACCGCCGACATCCAAGAAGTTCGCCGGCTCACCACCCGCGAGCTTAATAATGTCCATCGTTGCCATCGCTAACCCGGCACCATTAACCATGCACCCAATCGTGCCGTCTAGTTTTATGTAGTTAAGTGAGTGTTTCGAGGCTTCGACTTCGAGTGGTTCTTCCTCGGCCAAGTCTCTTAGGTCGGCCAGATGCTTTTGTCGAAAAAGCGCGCTGTCATCAAAATTTATCTTGGCATCGAGCGCAAGGAGTCGTCCATTGCGAGTGACCACTAGCGGGTTGATCTCAAGTAGCGAAACATCGTTTTCCCAGAACACCTTATTTAGCTTAAGAATCAGTTCGACGACCTCCGCGCACTGTTTATCGTCGCCAAGCTTTAGTGCCTCCGCTAGACTCCTCGCTTGATCCACAGTCAGTTCACTAGACACTTTCTGACGCTTAATCAACTCTGGAGTATCGGCTGCGACTTGCTCAATATCCACACCACCGGCAGTGCTGGCCATCATGACTGGACAGGCCACTACACGGTCGAGAACCTCTCCGAGATACAATTCGCGCTCAATTTCGAGGCCTTCTTCAACCAAGAGCCGGCTGACCTTACGTCCCTCTGGTTCCGTTTGGTGGGTCACGAGCTGCATACCAAGAAGCTCCTCGGCGATTTGCTCAACCTCGGCTGGTCCCCTCGCCAACCTAACCCCACCACCTTTCCCACGACCACCTGCATGGATTTGAGCCTTGAGTACAACTACGTCAACACCTAATCCCACTGCGACCTTTCGTGCCTCAGCGGAGGTAAACACAACTCCACCGTTGGGAATGGGCACACCATAATCCCTTAACAGTTCTTTGGCCTGATATTCGTGAATCTTCATAAAAGTTCGGGTTAATGTGGTCTAAGTTTCTACACTTTGATTATGTTCACGAGCTCCTTTACCGCATCGGCCGACTTCCGGAGCGCCGCCTGTTCCTCCGCAGTCAATTCAACCTGAATGATTTCTTCCACACCCCGGGCACCCAACTTGACAGGCACACCGATAAAAAGACCTTCGATGCCATATTCGCCCTGCAAGAAGGTCGCACACGGGAGAATCTTCTTTTTGTCTTTAAGAATGGCTTCTACCATCTCTACAATCGCCGAACCCGGCGCATAGTAGGCGCTCCCGCTACCAAGCAGCTTGACAATCTCGCCCCCGCCCGCCGCTGTCCGCTTTACTAGGGCATCAAGAGTCGCAGTGTCCATGAGTTCGGTAATCGGAATCCCAGCCACCGTCGAATACCGAGGCAGTGGCACCATTGTGTCTCCATGACCACCGAGCACGAAAGCGTGGGTATTCTCAACCGAAACTCCAAGTTCCATGGCAATAAAGGCCCGCATCCGTGCTGAATCCAGAATACCGGCCATGCCCACTACCCGCTCACGCGGAAACCCGCTGACCCGAAATACCACCTGACACATTGCATCCAGTGGATTCGTCACAGGGATCAAAATGCAATTCGGCGAGTGCTTGACGACATTTTCGGTAACGTCCTTAATTATGTTTTTGTTCTTCAACAGAAGATCGTCGCGACTCATACCAGGCTTACGTGCTAGACCGGCTGTGATCACGACGACGTCAGAATTCGCTGTGTCGGCGTAGTCGTTCGTGCCTAGCACACAAGCGTCTGAACCTTCTACAGGGTTGGCTTCAAGCATGTCGAGCCCTTTGCCTTGTGGAATCCCCTCAAGAATGTCCAGCAGCACCACATCGGCCAGTTCCTTCGTGGCAATGCGACGTGCGGCGGTGGCCCCGACGTTCCCGGAACCAATTACCGTAACTTTACGATTCATACATAGCTCTCCCTTGAAGCTCTCAACCCACCGCCGGTTACATATTCGAAATAATGGCGTCGGCGAATTCCGAGGTGCGCAGCTTCGTAGCACCGTCCATCTGTCGAGCCAAGTCGTAGGTGACCTTCTTCTGCTGAATCGTCCTTGCAAGCGCGGTCTCGATCCTGTCAGCAGCTTCCTGCCACCCCAAATGCCTAAACATCATGGCTCCTGACAGAATCACTGAGCTCGGGTTTATAACGTCCTTACCCGCATACTTCGGCGCCGTGCCGTGAGTCGCCTCGAAAAACCCGATCTCATCACCAATGTTAGCGCCTGGTGCCATTCCCAAACCGCCTACTTGGGCCGCGCAGGCATCCGATAAATAATCGCCATTCAGGTTCGGCGTAGCGAACACGTCATAGTCAGCAGTCCGGGTAAGGACCTGCTGGAATACGCTGTCAGCGATCCGATCATTTACGAGAATTTTTCCGTCGCACTTTGCACCATTCCAATGTTCCTCTTCCGTAACAACGGAGTCCCGGAATTCCTCGGTCGCCACCTCGTAGCCCCAGTCCCGAAAAGCGCCTTCAGTGAACTTCATGATATTGCCCTTGTGAACCAGCGTCAGGGTGCTCCGGTGGTTAGCCACGGCGTAACGGATTGCCATGCGAACTAGTCGTTTGCTACCAGTCGCCGAGATCGGCTTTATCCCAATACCTGAATCCGGCCTAATTTTCCGACCCATATCACGTTCCAAAAACTCGACAACCTTCAGCGCTTCCTCACTGCCGCATTCCCACTCAATCCCAGCGTAGACATCCTCAGTGTTCTCCCGGAAAATAACGACATTCATCCGCTCTGGATGTCGGACTGGCGCCGGCGTGCCTTCAAAGTACCGCACCGGTCGAACGCAGGCATATAGGTCCAGAACTTGCCGTAAAGTGACATTGAGACTACGAATGCCGCCTCCAACCGGGGTCGTCAAAGGGCCTTTAATTGCAACCTTGTATGCCTTGACCGCTTCAATCGTTTCCTTGGGAAGCCACTCGTTGACCAAACCCTTCGCCTTTTCGCCAGCAAGAAGTTCGAACCAAGCAATATGGCGAACACCATCAAACGCTTTGGATACCGCGGCATCAAACACACGGACGCTCGCCTCCCAGATGTCTGGACCCGTTCCATCACCTTCGATGAAAGGTACAATTGGGTTATCAGGAACAATCAGTCGGCCTCCGTCAAGGGTAATTGCTGCCCCATCGGAGGGTGGTGTCAAATCCAAGCTGCTAGACATAGGCTACCGAAAAGAAAACGGGACTGGTTATATATAACAGACTGCAAGAAGACGGGAGGGTGCGTTTTAGGTCAGAACCCCAGACGTTAACAAAAGATATTCACAGAATCTGTGGAAAAGCCTGTGGAAAAAGCTCCCGTCGACTTTAGTACGCCGCATCAACTAAGGCTTTCCAGCGCTTTGCACCATCGTGGTGCGACAAGGTGTCCTCAACTGCGCGGAGGTGGCAGCAAGCCGGGCACATTATACTGTATACACTCATCGTTGTTCACCGACCCGTAGTGAATGATGGCACGTTACCACCACCATTTTGGACGGTCGATCATCGCTTATGACCACTGATTAACCATACATGGGAACTGAGAACATATCGGGTGGGACACCCGTCAAGCCCTACCCGCTTAAGATTGTTATTGCCGATAGCCTGCCTGATTCCGCTGCCGATTTACTTCGTCAGATGGGCTGGAAAGTTGACGCTCGTGATAGAAGATCACGTGAGAAACTACTGCACGATCTGAAAGACGCGGATGGCCTGATCGTGCGAAGCAACACCCAGGTGGACGCCGAACTACTGGCCTCAGCACCCCAACTGAAGGTCATTGCACGTGCAGGCACAGGCGTTGAGAACATCGACGTTGGAGCTGCCAGCGCCCGAGGAATTCTCATTATCAACGCTCCCGGTGCGAACAGCGTCAGTGTCGCCGAACACACCTGTGCACTCATGCTTGCCTCAGGACGTTCCATTGCCCGCGCCGATACGGCGATGAAGCAGGGTCAATGGACAAAAAAAGAACTGGTAGGTATAGAGCTGCGCGGTAAGAATCTCGGCCTAGTCGGATTGGGTCGGGTTGGACAGGAAGTTGCATTTCGTGGCCGCGCCTTCGGTATGCATGTTGTTGCTCATGATCCTTATATCTCGGAACAGCTGGCGAGAAGTCTCGACGTCGAACTACTAACCCTCGACGAGCTATGCGTCCAATCCGATTTCGTGAGCCTTCATCTACCTCTAACAGCCACAACCCGTCGGATGTTCAACGCTAAGCAACTGGCCAAACTTAAATACGGTTCACACCTCATTAACACTTCTCGTGGCGACCTCATCGATGAGTCCGCATTAGCGGATGCTATTGAATCGGGACAAGTTGGTGGTGCTGGGCTCGACGTGTTTGAGTGTGAGCCGCCCATCGATTCCCGTCTCATCGCACTGCCCCAAGTCGTTGCAACACCGCACATTGCTGGCTCTACCCAAGAAGCCCAGCAACTAGTCGGCGCAGAGACGGCCGCAGGAATTCGCGACTATCTCCAACTCGGTATCGTGCAAAACGCTGTCAATTTCCCGTCAATTCCGCTGGAAGAACTCAAGCGGCTCCAGCCTTTTGTTAACCTAGCTGAGAAACTAGGCGCTTTTGTCGCTCAACTGGCGACCGGCAGAACCGGAACCGTGAACATCAGATATTACGGAGGTCTTACCACCGGCACTAATGAACCGCTAGTTGGAGCCGTACTGAAGGGTCTCTTCCAAACAATGCTTTCGGACACGATCACCCTAATCAACGCACGCTCAGTAGCTGAGGGTCGTGGTGTGGACGTAGTCGAGTCACGCAGTCCTCGACCCCGAAATTTCACTAGCCTCATGTCCGTGAAATTAAATACTTCCAACGGCGAGTTATGGGTCGAGGGTGCCATTTTTGAGCATGGCGGGGCCCGTATTGTCCTACTTGACGGTGTTGAAATCGAGGCCGGTCTCGAAGGTACCCACATTGTGATCCGTAATCTCGACGAACCTGGCGTGGTTGGCGCTGTGGGGTCGATCCTAGCTAAATGCGGAGTCAACATCGCACGCTTCGCTCTGGGTCGAGGTCCGGCCGGGGCAGTTTCCGTTATTAGCATCGATGATTCGATGGATTCCGGTAACCGTGAATTAGATGAGGGACTTCTCGACACGCTCCGGGCTGTGCCAGCCATCAAGTCGGCCCAACTGGTGCGGATTTAGGACAGTTCGTGAGAAAAGAAGTTGGGAAAAGCTATTCAGATGTCGTCACTCTCTAGCACTTCGTCGACCCACGAAATCATTTGTGGTAACATTCGTCGTGCACCCTTCAACAACCTTTAGTTCCCTCAAGACTCTCACCAAGTCTTCGATCGTCGCTATCATCCCTGCTCGTTACGCGTCCTCACGACTTCCAGGAAAAGCACTCATCGACCTCGCCGGTAAACCGATGATTGAGCACGTCTACAGGCGTGCATCTTCGGTTCCAGAACTTGATGCAGTCATCGTCGCAACTGACGACGACCGGATTATCAGTGCCGTTCTGGGTTTCGGTGGGCACGCCGAGAGGACTCAGTCAACCCATCGCTCTGGCACAGAACGAGTTGCTGAAGTCGCCGCGAGATTGCCCTGCGCCATCGTTGTCAACATACAGGGCGATGAACCGCTCATCGAACCTTCGATGATTAAGGAAGCACTTGAAATGGTTCGTTCTGAGCCATCAGTGCAAATGTGCACACTGCGTAGACAAATTACAGAACCCGCAGAGTTAGCGAATCCGAGTATCGTGAAGGTCGTCGTCGATAGTCACGGAGACGCCTTGTACTTCTCTCGACACAAGATCCCTCATTCAGTGTCCCCTGTGGAACCGATTTTCTATAAACATATCGGGCTCTACGTTTATAGGAGACATCTCCTACTCGAGTTGGCAACATTGCCACCCATGCCACTTGAAACCGCCGAGTCGCTTGAACAACTTCGCGTACTGGAACACGGCTACACAATCAGGACCGTTGAGGCAAAGAGTGATTCATTTGGAGTTGACACACCCGAAGATGTCGAACGGGTTCGTCGGTCTTTGACCTAAGGAGTTCGATCGTGACCGAGCCTTCGCAGGATAGGAAAGAACGGCCAACTAAATACATTTTCGTGACGGGTGGCGTGGTGTCATCCTTAGGTAAAGGATTGGCCGCAGCGTCACTGGGTTGCTTGCTCGAAGGGCACGGGCACAAGGTAACGATGCTGAAGTTCGATCCTTACGTCAATGTCGATCCCGGAACAATGAGCCCATACCAGCACGGTGAAGTGTATGTCACCAACGACGGCGCAGAAACCGACCTAGATCTCGGACACTATGAGCGCTTCACCAGTACGATCACGACACGTAATCACAATTGGACAACCGGAAAAATTTTCCTGTCTGTAATTAATAAAGAGCGCCGAGGTGATTATCTCGGTCGCACCGTGCAGATAATCCCACACATCACTGATGAGATTAAGAGAAACATTCGTGGTGTCTCCGACGAGGCTGACGTCGTTCTCGTGGAGGTCGGCGGGACTGTCGGCGACATCGAGAGCCAGCCTTTCCTCGAAGCAATCCGTCAAATGCGTCAGGACGTAGGTCGCGAAAACACCCTTTACGTCCACTTAACATTAGTGCCCTTTATTGGCACAGCAGGTGAAGTCAAGACCAAGCCAACCCAGCACAGTGTTCGCGATCTTCGTGCTATTGGCATTCAACCCGACATTCTGCTATGTCGAACTGACCGGATACTCGAAACCGAAATTAAGAAGAAAATCGCTCTGTTCTGTGACGTCAGCGAAGAAGCCGTTATCACGGCACGGGATGTTGACAACATTTACAAGGTGCCCCTCGTCCTCGCAGCTGAAGGACTTGACCGCATAGCTCTTAAACATCTCAACCTATCTAACGAGCGGCGTAACATGCGGGCGTGGGAAGACCTCGTGAATCGGATTCAGCACCCAAAAGACAACCTGACGATCTGCGTGGTTGGTAAGTACGTGGGCTACGAGGATTCCTATAAGAGTCTAAACGAAGCGGTCTACCACGCGGGCTTTAAGCATGGTTTAAAGATTAAGATTAAATGCATTGAATCCGAAGAGCTTGAGGTTCCCGACGGCGAACAATTACTAGATGACGCTGATGGCATTCTTGTGCCCGGTGGTTTTGGAGATCGTGGTAGCCGAGGCATGATGTGCGCTACTCGAATTGCCCGAGAACGATTAATTCCCTATTTTGGGATCTGTTACGGCTTCCAGTGGGCCGCAGTGGAGTTCGCACGAAACGTTTGTGGCTTACGGGACGCGGATTCCACTGAGTGCTCACCTAATACACCGCACAAGGTTATCTACAAATTACGCGATCTCCTCGGAGTGGATGATTTGGGTGGAACCATGCGGCTCGGTGCGTACGCTTGTGAGCTCACAGCCGACTCAAAGTCGTTCGCGGCCTACGGTAAGCGTCAGATTAGCGAACGGCACCGCCACCGGTACGAATTCAACCGCGAATATGAGCAACCACTAGCGGAACATGGTCTACGAATAGCTGGACAATCTCCCGATGGTAAATTCGTTGAGGTACTCGAATTGCCAGAACATCCGTGGTACGTGGCAGTCCAGTTTCACCCAGAATTTAAGTCGAAGCCCCTCCAGCCACACCCCCTGTTCGACCACTTCGTTGGTGCTAGCTACCAGCATAAACGGGGTATCTCAAGCCAAACCGAAACCGCTCCATCCCTGGCTAAATGACCGTTGTAATGACTCTGTCACATCCGACGCCGGTTTATAATGAACCAATGGAAACGGTCACAGTCGGAGGCATCGGATTTGGCGGAAACCATCGCCTTGCGCTGATCGGTGGACCCTGTGTTATCGAGAGCGAGGCGCACGCTTTGTCGCTAGGTGAACGTATTAAGACAATCACTTCACGCCAGAACGTTCCACTAGTCTTCAAGGCATCATTCGATAAGGCGAACCGAACATCACTTCATTCCTTTCGTGGTCCTGGAATCGATGAGGGCCTCCGTATCCTTGACCGCGTCAAACGTGAGCTAGACCTTCCGATTCTCACAGACATTCACGAGGCAGCACAGGCTGCACCGGTCGCCGAGGTAGCTGACGCCTTGCAAATTCCTGCGTTTCTCTCACGCCAAACCGATCTCCTGATTGCAGCCGCTCGAACTGGCCGACCTGTTAACCTAAAAAAGGGACAATTCTTAGCACCAGGGGACATGCGTTATGCAATCGCAAAAATTACTGAGAGCGGTAATAGTCAGGTAGTTGTGACAGAGCGAGGGGTTACATTCGGATACAACAACCTTATGGTCGATATGCGTGCCTTTCCTCAGCTTCGTAGTTTGGGAGTACCTGTGGTCTTCGATGTAACTCACAGCCTTCAACTGCCCGGCGGCGCGGATGGTGAGTCAAGCGGTCAAGCCGAATTCATCACACCTCTTGCTTCTGCTGGAGTGGCTGCCGGAATCGATGGACTATTTCTCGAAATCCATGATTCCCCCACTAAGGCTATGAGCGATGGACCGAACGCGTGTCCACTCGACGAATTAGAACCGCTACTGCAACGCCTCGTCCGAATTGACGATGTGGTGCGGACAACTCCGACGCGTGTGTAATTCGCGAAAAGCCAACATGCCAGACCAGCCCGCTTCGGACTCTGGAAACAATGCCGGCCTGACGTTGGCGCGTCAGGTTCTCGAAACTGAGGCTGCGGCCATCTTAGCGCTTCTTGATCGTCTCGACACAGCATTCGAACGCGCGGTTGACTTGCTCCAGCGCTGCTCAGGAACAATCATCGTTACCGGCATGGGAAAGTCAGGCATCATCTGTCGAAAAATTGCTGCAACGCTTTCAAGTACGGGGACTCCTGCATTCTTCTTGCATCCGGCCGAGGCCATCCACGGCGATCTTGGGGCGGTCCAACCCGACGATGCCGTACTCGCGCTCTCTTACAGCGGGGAAACAGATGAGCTATTACGACTGCTCGAAACGATCCGGCGTCGAGACATACGCTTGATCGCCGTTACTGGCAATCCTTCATCAGCACTTGGCCGGGCCGCGGACGTCACTCTCAACTGTCGAGTTGGTGAAGAAGCTTGTCCGCTCAATCTAGTGCCGACTGCCAGTACCACCGCGTCGTTGGCTATAGGGGACGCACTAGCTATGGTACTCAGCGTCAGAAAGGGTTTCCAGCAGGAGGACTTCGCGATAAACCATCCTGGCGGGAAGCTCGGCGAGCGCCTAATGAGAGTCGACCAACTAATGCACGGTGGTCCTCAGCTACCCTGCGTCGAGTCCACAACTCCCATGCGTGACGTAATCTACGAAATGTCGAGTAAGGGTCTTGGCATGACCTGCGTAGCCAATGCCGACCATTGCCTTCTGGGAATCATCACTGATGGCGATCTACGTCGACATATGAACGACTCAGCTGATTTCCTCACCTGTGCTGCAAGCGATGTCATGACTTCGGCGCCAGTCACAATCCAGGGAACCGCTCTCGCTGTTACAGCGCTAAATACCATGGAAGCGAAGCGCATCACGTCACTTGTTGTCGTTGATGTCAACCGTGTTATCCAAGGGGTGTTGCACGTGCACGACCTCTGGCGAGTTGAGCAATTCTGAACTCTAGTTGCACAACGAAAGTAACACCATGTCGGTCCATAATAAAGCCTCGAGAATTCGCCTACTGCTGTTCGATGTTGACGGTGTTCTCACCGACGGTCGAATAGAACTACACCCGGATGGCAGCGAATCAAAATGTTTTCATATCCGCGACGGCGCAGCGATTATGTGGGCCAATCGGGCCGGTCTACTAACAGGCATTCTCTCAGCGCGTACTTCAGTTGCGACAACGTTACGAACCAAGCAACTTGAAATGCCCATTGTTCTCCAAGGAGTCACAGTAAAGCTCTCCGCGTACGAACAAGTCCTAGCCAATTATCAGCTGACTGACACTGAAGTCGCTTACATGGGCGATGACTTACTCGACTTAGCAGTGCTCGCCCGGGTCGGTCTCTCTGCTGCGCCAGCCGACGCTGCTATTGGCGTAAGACAGAAGGTCGACTGGATCAGCTCGGCACGCGGCGGTGAAGGTGCTGCACGTGATTTGATTGAAGTCGTCCTGAGAGCTCGATCGCTCTGGCCGCCGATTGTTGAGTCTCAAGCCGACCCAGAATCCGATCTATCCCATGGATGAAACAGCTTCTGTCACATTTGTTAGCGTGTTAGTAGCCTTACTCATCGGCCTTACCATTGGAAAGGCCTGGGAACGCTATAAATTGCGTGGGGGTCGCTGGATTGATCGTCGAAAAGCCAGGGAATCTCCCCATTACATCCTTGGTCTTAACTTCCTAGTCTCGAACCAAGTCGATCTGGCAATCGAGGAACTGAGTAACGCTGCTGGCCTTGACGCAGACGCGCTTGAAGTCCATATGATTCTGGGCAACCTCTATCGTGAAAAAGGTCAGGTCGCCCGTGCGATCCAAGTTCACCAAGACCTACTGCAACGATCAGGACTTAGCACTATCGAACATGCGCATGTGCTCCTTTGCCTTGGACTTGACTTTAAACGTGGCGGTATCGTCGATCGAGCGCTAGAAACGTTTAATGAAGTTCTTCGGCTCGATTCTGATAACCACTATGCTCTACTATACCTAGGAAGGCTTTACGAAGATCAACACCAGTGGCCCGAAGCCTACGCAATACGGAAGCGCGTGATGGCAGTCGCCGAGCCCGAATCACAGGCCTCCCATCGTTCCATTCTTGCTTTCCTTGAAACTGAGATCGGCCAAGAAGCTCGATCCAAGGCTGATGTAAAGGAGGCTATCTCTCGCTTTGAGTCGGCCATAGCGCTTGACAAGAGCACGGTGCCGGCATACCTAAACCTAGGTGACGTACGCTTAGCCTCGGGTGACGCCAAAGGGGCGGTCTCAGCTTGGGAACACATCATTAACGTAGAGCCAAGTCACGCTTACCTAGCTTTCGACCGACTCGACGACGCCTACCCTAAAATCGGTTCCCCCAAGAAGTTTCAGGAGTTATGCCGTCAGTTGATCACATCAAACCCGTTTGACTGGCGGGCACGTCAGGCCCTAGCACGGCACCTAGCTGAGCGAGGCTCGGTCCGTGACGCACTGGAACTCCTCCTTGAAGCGCTCATACACAATCCACACGCTCTTTCAATCCATCAATCGATTTTTCAAACGTTGACTGAACTCAACTTCGACACGGTTCTTGTGCAGCGCTACGTTGAATTAACCCGTGGCGCTATCTTTTACCTCGACCCGCATATTTGCATAAACTGTCATTATCGAAGCTTGGAACTGTTATGGAAGTGTCCTCAGTGCCACGAGTGGAAGACCTTTCTCGAAGCACGGATGGCACCTGCAAAGGAACCAACGAATCCGCACCGCGAACGCGAATGAACCCACTTGGGACTTCGGCATGCTAAGAATTGGCCTCACGGGAGGACTTGCGACCGGCAAGAGTCACGTTAGAGTTCGAGTTGCCACCCTAGGGCTGCCGACAGTCGATGCAGACACAATCGCTAGAGAGGTAGTCCGTCCTGGTCAACCAGCTTGGCGCGACATACGTCAACGCTTCAGTAAAGGCATTTGGAAAACTGATGGTTCTCTCAATCGAGCGGCTCTCGCTTCAATTATCTTTTCCGACGAAGTAGCCCGAAAAGACCTGGAGGGCATCCTTCATCCTCGCGTCTATTCAGAGATTAGAAACTGGCTTGATGACCTAGCGCAGGCGCGTATCCACCGTGCCGCCGTTGCCGACATCCCGCTACTTTATGAAACTGGACACGACGATGATTTTGATAAGGTCATTGTCGTTGCGTGCGATGCCAAAACACAGTTGCAACGTGTCATGGCCCGGGATGGGCTCAGCAAAGAAGACGCTCAGCAACGAATTTCTATCCAACTTCCAACGGCGCAGAAGGCGGCACGAGCTGATGTTGTGATTTCAACAGAGGGAACACTGAAAGAGACCGATGCACAGATCGACCGATTCGTGCAGGAGCTAGATCAAGCGATCTAGCCGCTGTGTTAGACGGCCTTTCCCAGATGCATTTCCGCGGCTCGGACAGTATTAACCATCAACATCGCAACAGTGAGGGGACCGACGCCCCCAGGCACTGGCGTCAACGCGCCAGCCGTTTCACTAACAGCTGGATGAACGTCTCCTACCAATAGAGATCCACGTCGCGCAAACGTTTGAAGCCTAGGTGAACTAGGCAGCAGCAGGTTCTTCACAATAGCTTCATCTACCAAGCGATTAACTCCTACATCGATCACCGTGGCCCCAGGCTTGACAAACTCCGACGTTACGAACGCTGGTCGACCCAATGCTGCGATGAGAACATCAGCCTCTCTAGCCACCGCACTTAGGTCGCGCGTCTTCGAGTGACAAACTGTGACCGTGGCATGGCGATGAAGCAGCATGAGAGCAACTGGCTTACCAACTATTTGGCTGCGTCCGATCACAACAGCACGCTGACCTTTAAGATTGATACCACTCCGGTCGAGGAGTTCGAGAATTCCAGAAGGGGTACAAGGAGCAAACACAGAGCGTCCCTGGGCTAACCGGCCGACGTTGGTTGGATGAAAACCGTCGACGTCTTTCGTAGGATCAATCGCCTCAAAAAGCATGCTCTCTGCAGCAGTCCCGAGCGCGCTGGGCAAAGGTGCCTGAACTAAGATGCCATCGTGGTCCTGACTACGATTGAACCGGCACACGACCTCCTTAGCTTTATCAAGCGTGGCCGTCTTCGGTAACCGAACTACATCAACTTTCAAGCCCAACGCGTCACCGGCTTTTGACTTAGTATTTACATATACTTCAGACGCCGCATCATCTCCAACGAGCAGGATTCCCAATGTTGGAGGACGTCGAGCAGCCAGCCTACAGGCCTCAACGCGTGCAATGAGTTCTGCGCGAATATCGGCCGCGATGCACCTACCGTCTAAGACTCGGGCTGCCATACCGAAACGCCTACAGTTAGATCCTTCCACCAACTAGATAAAAACCAACAGGACATCGAAACAATCCCATTCTAACAGCCCCAAACATCATCTTTACAGTAATAGTGGGAGTTTCGGCTTTGGAACCCGTGGGAACTTCAGTAGAATGCCGCCGCCCCTATATGATCAAGCATGCAGCCTGGAGACGTTGTTGACTATCAGTGATCGTGGCACGTGGGGTTCACGGTTCGGTTTCGTGCTGGCTGCGGCAGGGTCGGCTGTCGGCCTCGGAAACATCTGGGGCTTCCCGACAAAGGTCGGACAGAACGGCGGCGGCGCCTTCGTTTTGGTCTACCTAGCTTGCGTAATTTTTATCTGCCTCCCCATTCTCATCGCCGAACTGGCGATCGGTCGACATACCAAGAGTGACCCTGTCAGCGCGTACGCAAAACTCAGCCCAAGAACTAGGTGGTGGATGGCGGGCGCACTCGGCGTGGCAGCCGGATTCGGGGTTCTATCTTTCTACTCCGTCATTGCTGGATGGGTGCTCGCCTACATCTGGTTCAGTGCAACCGGCACAGTGAGTAGTGGAGCACTCGAAAGTGCCACATTCTTCACCGAATTTACGGCTCGTGCACCTATCAACCTAATGCTGACCTTCGTGATGCTGGCAGCCACAGCTGTTGTATTGCTTGGAGGCATCCGCTCAGGCATCGAACGCGTCTCAAGATTTCTCATGCCAGTGCTAGCGGTTCTCCTGGTCGGGCTAGCCATCCGTGCCATCACACTGCCAGGCGCGGCCGAAGGGGTCGCATATTACCTGAAGCCAGACTTCAGCAAGGTAATGAATTTTGGCACCCTCAACGCTGCTCTGGGTCAGGCGTTCTTCTCATTGAGTCTCGGTCTTGGAACAATGTTGGTTTACGGAAGCTATCTAACCCGACGTGAAGGTATCGCTAAAGCGGCTGTTATGGTGGTAGTTATCGACACCTGCCTAGCTTTACTTGCCGGCTTCATGATCTTCCCGTCAGGATTCTCAATTCCTGGATTCGACCCCAGCAGCCAAGGACCCGGGCTCATCTTCGTTGTGCTACCTAGGCTGTTTGCATCTCTCCCTGGAGGCCAGTTTTTTGGAGCCGCTTTCTTCATCTTGTTAACCTTGGCTGCTCTTACTTCAGCGATTTCGCTCCTCGAGGTTCCCGTAGCTCATTTCATTGACACACACAGTTGGAGCCGCACTCGGGCGGTGCTCGTTGTGATGATGGCGACTTTTGTCCTCGCCATTCCGTCAGTTCTAGCCAGTGGCGCTAATAATTTTTTTACGAGTCTTCCAATTATCGGCCTCGACTTCCTAACACTGATGATCACGGTCTGGAACGATTTTGCCTTGCCGATTGGAGGACTTCTGACCGCAGTATTCGTCGGTTACGTCTGGCGCATTGACAGTGCACTCGAGGAGCTTTTGGCTGAACAGGCGTGGTTTCCAGGACGTCAGTTCTGGGGCCTACTCATCCGCTACGCTTGCCCAGCAGCCATTTTTCTTATCATCTTCGGCACTTTACAAAGCTTAATCGCCTGATATTATTCGCCAACGTTAATCTCGATTTAAGGAGCCGCGGGTGGAAGAACTGACGCAGCAAATCCAAGCCATCGAAAGTTCTGTGTACGAGTGGTATGCGGTTCCCCTAATTCTCTTGGCCACGGGTGGACTCATTACCATCACAACAGGGTTGGTGCAGATTCGCCGTTTCCCAGCTGCCTTCCGCATGGTATTCGCTGGAGCCTTTAAGAAGAATACCGCCCAAGACGGGACCATCACTCCGTTTCAGGCTCTATCAACAGCTCTCGCCTCAACCGTCGGCAATGGCAATATCGGTGGCGTAGCCACCGCCATAATCATCGGTGGACCGGGGGCTATCTTTTGGATGTGGGTCTGTGCAGCAGTCGGCATGGCCACGAAGTACGCTGAGGCGGTTCTAGGCGTCCACTTCCGGGTAACCCGTGAGACAGGCGAATTGGCGGCGGGTCCGATGTACTACATCACCGGTGGAATCCCTTATGGGTGGCTTGCGAAACCGCTAGCTTACGCCTTCGCGTTCTTCGGCGCCGTAGCTTGTTTACTTGGCACAGGCAACATGGCCCAGTCGAACACAGTCGCACGAACGTTCGTGGAAGCGGCGCGAACAATTTTCAACCTCGACGTGCCTCTCTGGTTTCCCGGCATACTGATCACGACCGCTGTCGGACTCGTGTTAATCGGCGGCATCAAGCGAATTGCTGCCGTTGCGGAAAAGCTGGTGCCGTCGATGATCGTTGTCTATCTCGCAGTGGCAATGGTCTATATCCTGATGAACGTGACCGAACTGCCGGCAATGTTTGGATTAATCATCTCCCGGGCTTTTTCACCCTCGGCCGCGGTTGGAGGCTTCGTCGGCGCCTCAGTCGCTCAGGCCTTGGCTGCTGGAATTAGCCGTGGCGTACTCTCGAATGAAGCTGGGCTAGGTAGCGCACCGATCGCGCACGGGATTGCCAATGTAAAACATCCCTCTGAGCAGGGCTTGGTTGGTATCTTTGAAGTCTTCGTCGACACAATCTTGGTGTGCTCGATGACCGCATTCATCATTCTCTCCTCAGGCCTGTGGACAGACCCAAGTTACCAACAGGCAAGCGGCGATCTAACCGCTGCCGCCCTGAGCACCAGCATTCCGTTTGCCTCCCTGATGGTCGCGGTGTGCTCCTTCCTCTTTGGCTTTTCGACGCTCATCGGCTGGTGCTACTACGGTGAAAAATGCTTCGAGTTCCTGTTCGGCTCGGACAAGATCCTGATCTACCGAGTGCTGTTCACGGCGCTCGTCATGGTCGGTTCGGTCATTTCAGTGCCTATGGTCTGGGCTATCGGCACGCTGTTAAATGGATTTATGGCGTTTCCAAATCTGATAGGCCTGATCTTCCTCGTTGGAACCGTTAAGAAGTTGACTCAAGAATACTTCGAGGGCACTAACACAAGCAGCTAGGACAAGAACTCTTACTCAATCAGTGAGAGCGTCGAGAAATTCAGCTGCTCGGCGTTCCGGATTACCCCCGGTCAGCAGGTCGGAGATTACCGCAACCGACGTTGCACCAGCGCAGATCACACTACGTGCACGCTCCAGGGTAATACCGCCAATACCAACAAGCGGTACGCCCTTGACACGTTCGGCAGCTTGCGCGACAAACTCTAGCCCCACAACCGCATCGGAAGCCGTCTTACTCTGCGTCTCAAAGACTGGGCCAACAGCCACGTAGGAGGTCGGCCCGGACAGGGCGACATTGAGTTGTCGCAGGGTGTGGGTCGAGAGGCCTATCAAAGCTTCCGGTCCTACGATCTGCCGTGCGGCATCCACCGGCAAGTCCTCTTGACCAAGGTGGAGGCCGCGAGCACCGGAAAGCCTGACAAGATCGGCACGATCGTTCAAAATAATGCTCGCTCCATATCGAATGCCTAGGTTGACGATGGTGTCAGCCCAGACCATAAAGGTCTTGCTCGATACTGACTTGGCCCGCAGCTGCACAAGCCGCGCCCCGCCACGCATCACGGCCTCGGCAAGCTGCGTGACCTCCCAGCCATGGCGGGATGACACATCAGCATCAACAATTGCGTAAAGTGGGGACAGCGGCATGGACACGCTTAGGACTTAGGTTTTGTAACGCGACAGATACGCCTACAATAGAACTAGACAGCCTTAGCCAAACCTTTACGTGGTCGATTTGCCTGGAACCGCTCCAGAAAGGTCGTATCAAACTCGGCCGCCACGAATCCAGGGTCCTCCAGAATGGCTTGATGGAGAGGGATGTTCGTCTTGATCCCTTCGATGACTGTCATATCAAGTGTACGCCTTAGACGAGCAATTGCCTCGTTGCGGTCGCGCCCGTGCGCGACGACCTTCGCCACAAGCGAATCATAAAACGGGGACACCGTGCAGCCAGCATGCGCGTAAGTATCGAGTCTAATACCCGGGCCACCTAAGAAACTGAACGTCTCGATCACTCCTGGCGATGGCACGAAGGTGTCGGGGTCCTCGGCATTGATTCGGCATTCGATCGAGTGGCCGTCAAAGTTCACCCCCCTCTGCTGGAAGCCCAACTTCTCACCAGCGGCGATCCGAATCTGCTCCTTGACAATATCAATTCCTGTGATCATTTCCGTCACAGGATGTTCGACCTGAAGCCGAGCATTCGCTTCTATGAAGTAGAAGTTACGCTTGCCGTCCAAAAGAAACTCAAAGGTTCCAGCATTTTGATACTGCACAGCCTTAGCAGCATGCACAACCGTTTTTCCCAACTTCTTGCGCAACCGGTTGGTAAGGGCCACCGATGGAGCCTCCTCGAGAATCTTCTGGTGACGACGTTGAATCGAACACTCACGTTCTCCGAGGTGAATGACATGACCGTGTTGATCGGCGAGCACCTGCACTTCAATGTGTCGAGGTGCTTCAACGAATTTCTCGATATATACATCGCGGAATCCAAACGCCACTTCAGCTTCGTGTTGAGCCGTCTGGAAAGCCACTTCCAATTCCGGGAATGACCGTACCACCCGTAGCCCTCTCCCACCACCACCAGCCGTCGCCTTAATGATGAGCGGAAATCCAATCTTCTTACCGAGAACCTGAGCCTTCTCTAACCCTTCGACCGGCCCGTCACTACCTGGGAGGACCTTCACACCAGCTTTCTTCATCGCTCGGCGCGCCCTCGCCTTATCACCCATCAGACGCATCACGGTCTGATCGGGACCAATGAATTTGATACGACAGGACTCACAGGCTTCGGCGAGAAACGCACTTTCCGACAGAAAGCCATATCCGGGATGCAATGCGTCAACGCCAGTGATCTCAGCAGCGCTGATCACTGCTGGCACGCTCAAATAGCTATCGATGCTTCTGGCAGGGCCGATACAGACTGACTCATCAGCAAAACCGACATGGACGGAGTGCTCATCCGCGTCGGAGTAAACCGCTACCGTCTTGATATCCAGCTCACGACAGGCGTGGATGACACGAAGTGCGATTTCACCACGATTGGCAATCAGGATCTTCTTGAACATTTAGCTTGAAAATTAAGAATGAGGACAGAACTTGTCCGGTTTCAACTGACCCTTGGACGGACGCGCATGGAAAACAGCTGGTCACCGTACTGAACGGGCTGACCGTTTTCAACAAGAATCTCGGCGATCTCGCCATCCTCTTCAGCATTGATCTCGTTCATCAACTTCATCGCTTCAATGATGCACAAAACTTGCCCTTTGCCCACTTTGTCGCCGACCTCAACGAACGGTTTAGCCTCAGGATCTGGAGCACGAAAAAATGTTCCAACAATCGGCGACTTAACTACTGACAGATCAGTGGACCCATCCACGTCAGTCCCAAACGTCGATTCAACTGACTGAGCGGCGATCAGAGCAGGCGCTGGTGCCGAAACAGCGGTCACGGCACCATGGTCATGCGAACCCTCGCGCTTGATCCGGAGACGGACACCTTCCTTCTCAATTTCGAACTCTGAGAGGTTATGCTCCTGAGCAAGCTCAATGATTTCCTTGATCTCGTCAAGATTATTAAGGTGCAACTCTTTTCGCCCAACTTTGTTGGTCATGTTTGCTTCCGTAGTCGGTTAAGACTCAAGACTGAACCCACAGATCCCGTCTAACGTCTGTAAGTAACTCATGCCCTTCGTCGGTCACAAGAACGTCGTCTTCGATACGTACCCCACCTTGACCCGGCTCGTAGGCCCCCGGTTCAACAGTGAACACCATGCCGGGAACCAAGAGCACGTCGGATCCTTCAGCCATAGCGTGCTCGCGGTCCGAATCACGCTTCGAGATTCTCGGATCCTCGTGAATCTCCAAGCCTAGGCCATGTCCCGTCCCATGGTTGAAAGCCTCACCGAGCCCACTCTCCTCAAGCACCCGGCGCGCTGCACCATCAACTTCACTCGCCCACACACCAGGACGGACCGTAGCAATCGCCGCTTCCTGAGCAGCTGCGACAGCTGAGTGGAGACGTCGAGCAACCTTACTGGGCGTCCCAATAGTCGCCACGCGGCTCAGGTCAACACAGTATCCGTCGAGGACCCCGCCGAAGTCTAGCAGGACTATGTCACCCTCTGTGAAAACTCTAGTACCTGGTTGTGCGTGTGGTAGGGCACTATTGGGGCCGGAGGCAACGATGGTATCAAATGCTGGCCGCTCGAAACCAGCATTGCGTAGGCTGGCATCAATCTCAATTGCTACATCACGTTCCTGACGACCTGGTTCGATAATACGGTTTATGTCAACTGCAACCATTGAGAGAAGCCGTCCAGCCTCACGCAGGGTAGTCCGCTCATAGTCATCCTTCACAGCCCTCACCTTCTCAACAACTCGAGACGTGGCCACCAATTCGGGAACTGAATGCCCGGAGGCCAATGCCCGCTCGAGTGCAGTGGATAGATAGATGTGGGCTTGAACAGTCAACCGGTCTGATTCGAAGCCCAACTTCTCAGCATTGGACGACACCAGAAGGTCTCCGAGTGTGCTCTCATAGCTATGAGCCACAGACCTCACTTCGATGTAACTCGGTCCATGACTTGATTGAAGCAATTCCCGAGCAGCTGTTAAATATCGACCGTCGGTCACCAAGATGCAGCCAGTGCGAGAGACCAGGAGGGATGCTGAAGAACCCTCAAAGTTTGTGAGATATCGAACATTCGGTACGTGACTAACAAGAAACGCATCTAGGTGTTCATCATCGAGTTTTTCCCAGACTCGTTCAAGACGCCTCGTTAGATCCTTCGAAGTCGGCTTACCCATCACCCAAACATTTTCGGAATGCTATTGGCCTGCGCAGACCACCAAATTGGGAGCATAAACTAAACCACCTGGTGAGCCTTATCGGCCCTTCGACCACAAACAAACAGAGTAACACTGTCCATTGTCCGACTGGCTAAGCTCTTCAGAAAATCATCGGTCAGCAAATAGGAATCGCAGCGAGGTCGAAACGGTGTCGAATGCAATTACCAACGGTACTTCTTGCCGCCCATTTGAGGGGTTGATTCCTTGACACCACCTGTAATCGACCGTATCATTTGGGTTTGCGGTTACGAGGTGGTTCCTGTAGAGGTAGTTGATGAAAACGTTTGTGGCGTCATCGAAGAACTTGGAGCGCAAGTGGCATCTGATTGACGCCGAGGGTCAGATCCTTGGGCGGATCGCAACGGTCGCGGCACGCCTCCTCCAGGGTAAGCACCGTCCGCAGTACACAACTTTCATTGATACTGGTGACCATGTCATTGTCGTCAACGCTGCACAGGTCAAATTGAGTGGTCGCAAAGAAGACCAAAAACTTTATCGACGGCACAGCGGTTATCAAGGCGGTCTTCGAGAAGAAAGTGCAAGACTTGTTCGTCAGCGGAAACCAATCCGTCTGGTTGAACAGGCAGTGCGGGGCATGCTTCCCAAGACAAAGCTAGGGAACACGATGTACCGTAAGCTAAATGTATACGCTGGCCCGGACCACCCACACTCCGCCCAGAAACCTACCGCCCTTGAGGTTGCGTAACCTTGGCAGATAGTCAATTCTACGGCACCGGACGTCGGAAGACGTCCACTGCTCGCGTCTTTCTCCGCCCTGGTACCGGTAACATTCAGGTCAACCGGCGTTCGCTGAATGTGAGCTTTCCGACCGAAGTGCTTCGGATGCAAATTCTGCAACCGCAGCAACTGACTGAAACTCTTGGCCAGTATGATGTTCTGGCCACGGCGACTGGTGGCGGCGTTTCTGGGCAAGCCGGCGCCTTACGGTTAGGAATCGCACGCGCTTTGGTTAAAGCGAACCCAAGCCTCCGCGCCGATCTCAAGCAAGCTGGCTTTCTGACTCGCGATCCCCGAATCAAGGAACGCAAAAAGTATGGTCTAGCCGGTGCACGCAAGCGATTCCAATTTAGCAAGCGATAAAAGTATTGTGATTACAAGACAGGACCTGAATTCGGCGGAAACCCGCGTAGGAGAAGACGCTTGAGTGCAGTCGAATTAAAGGAACTCCTCGAGTCTGGTGTCCATTTTGGCCATCAGACGAGGCGCTGGAACCCAAAGATGAAGGAGTACATCTTTGGGGAACGGAACGGCATTTACATCATCGACCTCAGCAAGACAGCCAAGCTCTTTTATGAGGCAACGCAGTTCGTTTCTTCGCTAGCCGCAGAAGGCCGCACAATCCTTTTCGTTGGCACTAAACGTCAAGCTCAGGATGTTGTTATCGAAGAAGCACGGCGCTGCGGAATGTTCTTCGTTAATCAGAGATGGCTGGGTGGCCTACTAACTAACTTCACGACGATTCAACGAAGCATCGGACGGCTTCGCGATCTGGAAGCAATGGGCACCGATGGACGCTACGAAACACTGTCGAAGAAGGAAATTTCACGGCTCGAGAAGGAGAAGCGAAAACTTCATAAAAATCTTGATGGCATCCGCAAGATGTCAAAACTGCCAGACGCGGTATTCGTTGTCGATACGCGCAAGGAAAAAATTGCGGTCGATGAGGCAAGGAAGCTCAAGATCCCGATCATAGGTATCGTCGACACGAACTGCGACCCGGACGACGTCGATTATGTTATCCCTGGTAATGACGACGCGTTGCGAGCTATCAAGTTGATTGTGGGTAAGTTCGCAGATGCCGTTATCGAAGGACGGGGTCTTCGAGAATCTAGCCAATCGGAACGTGCGGCCGGCGACACCACCCCTTCTGACTCGGCGAGTCAAGCGGTTAGTGCTGAGCAGGCAACTACCCCTGCTTCTGCCTAAGGATAACGCGCCCAGCTTCGATCGAGCCGGCCCAGCTGCGCGCCGGCATTTTTTCTGTACATTGCTCGCCATGCGGGCCAAGCACCTGGAGAAAGTCGATGAGTATCTCAGCCACAGACGTTAAGGTTCTACGCGATAAGACCGGAGTGGGCTTTATGGAATGCAAGGCGGCCCTTACCGAAGCTCAGGGTGACACCGAACAAGCGATGACCATCCTACGAAAACGTGGGCTCGCTAAGGCCGCTAAGCGCGCTGGCCGTTCAACCGATCAGGGCGTTGTAGGAAGTTACATCCATACAGGCGGTAAAATCGGCGTGCTCATTGAGGTAAACTGCGAGACCGATTTCGTCGCAAGAACGGAGGACTTTCAGCAGCTCGTAAAGGAGCTAGCTATGCATGTGGCTGCGGCTAACCCACTTTATGTTCGGCGAGAGGACGTGCCCGCCAAAACGATTGAACAGGAAAAAGGAATCTTTCAATCTCAACTAGAAGACAAGGGCAAGCCGCCTCATGTGGTCGAAAAGATTCTAGAAGGCAAGCTTGAAAACTATTACTCAGAAATTGTATTGATCGACCAACCATCAATTCGTGATCCAAAAACAACGGTTGGCCAGCTTGTTACGTCTGCGATCGCAAAAATGGGCGAGAACGTCACGATCTCACGTTTCGCAAGATTTAAGATCGGCGAGGAACAAGCCTGACGCCTTCGATGACTTCAGTAAAGCTAATCCACTACGAGTCGGTTGGCGATCTATAATCTCCACGATCATGCCCTCACCAGCATACCAGCGTGTCATCCTCAAGCTTTCTGGAGAAGCCCTCCTTGGACCTGAGTCCTTCGGAATTGATCCGAACGTAACCACACAGATCGCTGAAGAAATTGCCGCGGTGCACCGGCTCGGCGTCGAAGTGGCCATCGTCATTGGTGGCGGAAACATTTTTCGCGGACTTGCTGCGACTGCCCGTGGAATGGACCGGGGCACTGCCGACTATATGGGCATGCTGGCAACGGTCATTAATGCCCTTGCGCTACAGGACGCTCTTGAACAAATTCAGGTGGTGACCAGGGTCGTTACCGCCGTAGAGATGCGCGCAGTCGCCGAGCCATTTATTCGTCGTCGAGCTATCCGCCATTTAGAGAAAAGGCGTGTCGTCGTCTTCGCCGCCGGTACTGGTAATCCATACTTCACAACGGACACGGCAGCTGCGCTCCGTGCAATGGAGATCAGAGCCGATGTCATTCTTAAGGGTACCAAAGTTGATGGGATTTACACCGCTGATCCACTAAAGGATCCTGAAGCGACACGTTTTGATTCAATTTCTTACATAGAGGTCCTCGAACAGGGCTTAAAGGTCATGGATGCTACTGCTATTTCGCTCTGCATGGATAATAGTCTGCCGATCGTCGTTTTCAACATCCAGCAACCCGGTAACCTAATGCGTGCCATTATGGGCGAGTCGGTTGGATCGCTAGTGAAGGTCTGAACTAGTTGCGGAAAGAGGCGCGATGGATGTCAATAATCTGAAAGAGCTCTATGCTGAAGTCGATAAGCGAATGAATAGTCTGATCGAGCACGCCCGTCGAGAGCTCTCAGGCGTGCGCACAGGACGTGCCTCGATCACGATTCTTGACGGCGTGCACGTTGATGCGTACGGCGCGTCAGTACCACTCAACCAGGTGGCCAGCTTGTCCGTTCCCGAGCCGATGCTTATCGCAGTGCAGCCATTTGATCCCTCCTTGAGCGGTGCAATTGAAAAAGCTATCCAAGCAGCCAATCTAGGCCTCAACCCGAATAACGATGGAAAGATGATCCGAATTCCGATTCCGCCCCTAACCGATGAACGCCGTAAAGAGTTGTCGAAGGTTGTCCACAAACTTGCCGAGGAAAGTCGAAACGGTGTACGCCAGGCACGGCGCGACGCGAACGACCAACTCAAGAAAATGCTCAAGAATAAGAACGTCTCTGAAGACGAAGAACGTCGTGCCTTAGAGCATGTTCAAGAACTAACCAATGAACATGTGAAAAGTATTGATGATGTTCAAGAGAAGAAAGACGACGAACTCCTAAACCGTTAGCACCGGCGGCCGACCTAGTGTCCATGTCATACGTATCGCATCTTGAGTGCTCCGCCAATTGCGGAGCCACTCCCCTAGACCCTCACGAGCAACATCATCTCTGTTCGTGTGGAATGCCGTTGTTAGTTCGCTACCATCTTGACCGCGTAGCCAACATTTGGAAGAAGTCGACTCTAGTGGACCGACCGCCAACCATGTGGCGCTACAAAGAGATGATGCCTCTTCTGGGCGATGGCGAACCGGTTACGTTGGGTGAAGGCTTCACTCCACTCTTCCACGCAAAGTCGCTTGGACGAAAACTCGGCTTACAGGCACTCTACATCAAAGACGAATCACTCAACCCGACCAACTCATTCAAAGCTCGCGGACTGTCAGCTGCTGTAACACGAGCTCGTGCGTTAAAAGCCCATACCTTGTCAGTACCATCAGCCGGAAATGCTGCTAATGCAATGGCCGCCTATGCGGCGCAAGCTGGTATCCCAGCAAAGGTCTTTATGCCAAAAGATGTCAAGCGACCATTCATCCGTGAATGCGAGCTTTATGGTGCAGACGTCACGCTGGTTGATGGACTGATCACCGACGCCGGCCGCTTAGCAGCAGAGAGAGGTGGACCACTCGGATGGTACGATGTATCTACCTTAAAAGAGCCCTATCGAATAGAGGGCAAGAAGACGATGGCCTACGAATTAGCTGAGCAGCTTGACTGGGAATGGCCAGATTGGATTATTTACCCGACCGGCGGAGGCACGGGAATGGTTGGCATGTGGAAGGCAATGGACGAGCTCGAAACGATCGGCTGGGTTTCAAAGGGTCGGCGACCACGCATGGTTACCGTACAGGCGTCTGGGTGCGCACCAATCGTCAGAGCATTTGAGAAAGGCACCGAATTCGCTGAACCGTGGATTAACGCACATACCGTTGCCGATGGCTTACGTGTACCGAAAGCCATTGGGGACTTCCTCATCCTCAGAGCCCTTCGCGAAAGCGGCGGATGCGCGATCGCAGTCGATGATGTCGACATGGTTGGTTATATGCGCGATCTCGGCCACTACGAAGGCATCAGCGCCGCGCCTGAAGGTGGAGCCGCTCTTGGAGCCCTACATAAATTAATTGGCAATAACTCCATCAAACCGGAAGACAAGGTTGTTCTGTTTAACACGGGTGGAGCGCTAAAATACCTTGACGTTCTAGATTCCATCTGATTTCTGGTGACTCCAATTTCCCAGGGTAGTTTCTTTCCGCTCAAACAGCAGGTTTTAAGCGTATGCTAAAATCCCGAGTGCACGTAGTGCCGTTGGCAGCGCGCTCCTTTGAAATGGGCGGCTAGCTCAGTTGGGAGAGCGCGGCGTTCGCAACGCCGAGGTCGAGGGTTCGAGCCCCTTGCCGTCCACCACTCTGCCCTATCAGATTTTTTACTACAGTGCTATACAACGGCACCTTGACAGTACATTTCGGCGCCAGCGACAATACTCAAGATGTCAATATCACGAATCACCAAGGAAGAACTGAAAGAACGCCTCGAGGGCGTCGGGTCGTCGATGCCAATCATAGTTGACGTACGACTGAAGTATCCCTACGAACACAGTACCGTCACTCTGCCTGGGGCGCTTCGTGAACCAGATCCTTCAACCCTTCCACGTGGTCGGGAAATCGTTACTTACGACTCTGATCCCGAAGAGCTAGTGGGTGCAAAGTACGCAGCTACGTTGATCCGAAAAGGATTCCAAGCCCGTGTTCTAAAAGGCGGGATCGCCGAATGGATGGCCGCTAAGTATCCAACCGATACCAAAGCTGCACCGGTACAGGCTCCCCCAAAGGCCGGCTCATTGAAGGGTTAGCAATCCTTTCTCATGGTTAACCAGTAGTCGACCTCGTGCCAAACGCTTTTGCATTACTTACGGCTGGATTATTGCTCAGCTTCTGCTACTCCTCCCCGGCCTCACCACTTCTAGCTCAAACACCACTTCGTCCTGACCCGACGACACTCGCCGGCTTACTCCAGCAACATTACGATCAAGTCCGTGACTTCGCTGCTGACTTCGTCCACGTGTATGAAGGTGGTGCCTTGCGAATGACGGCGACCGAGAAAGGCACCGTGCAGATTAAGAAGCCTGGGAAGATGCGATGGCACTACGACACACCTGAAGAGAAACTGTTCGTCTTCGACGGGCGCACAATGTACGCCTATTTTTTGGATGAAGCACAAGTCACCGTGAGCCCTATGCCACAAGGCGACGAAATTAGTGCAGCAGTATTGCTACTGATCGGACGAGGCAACCTCGTTAGAGACTTTCGTCCGGAGTATGTTGAACTTCCAGACCTCGCAAACGACAGTTACGCTCTGAGACTTGAGCCGATTGTTCCAACGCCTGACTATACCTCACTGACTTTAGTCGTCGATCGTAGTAACTTGATGTTACATCGGCTCATTTCGATTGACCGGCAGGGCGGCATATCAACCTTTCGATTCAGCAATCTTGAGGAAAACCTGGGTATTGCTGATTCTCATTTTTCGTTCACCATCCCGGCGAACGTTGAGATCATTAGACACGAGGGTGTTCCCCAGTGACCTCGACCGTCCCTACTTAGCCAACGCTTACAGGACAGAACGATATCTGATTCCTGTAAAAGACCGGTCGCCGTATCCGCTGTAATTAGATCTAGAAAGACTAGGGGATTAGTTTAATTGTGTCTGCTCCTGCGTGATTAGAGCACTTAGGGCACCCGCTCGGTCACACACCTCAAACTCCACCCAATCTCCAGGACTCAACTGCCCTAGCAGTGGAAGGTCCGCTGTGATAGCGGTCGCTAGTTTTGGATAGCCACCCGTCGTTTGTCCATCCGCCATCAGAATAATCGGCTGACCTGAACCTGGCACCTGAATTGTACCCGTCGGCGTTGCATCGGACAGCACACCGACTGACGGGGCCAGGGAAATGGGCGGACCATCCAAGCGATAACCCATGCGATTGGACTGGTTACTGATTACATACCGCGACGTAAAGAAAGTCTTAGTCCCTGACGGCGTGAAGAGTCGTTCCTGCGGTCCAAGCATGACACGGATCCTGGCCCCTCCACTTGGTAATTGAAGGAGAGAGTTCCGTAATCGAGGAGGCTGTGGCTTTTCCCCATCAAACGACCGTGAATGCAGGACATCACCAGTCATCAGTGCACGACCCCCCATACCACCGGTCTGACTCGGAAGATGTGTCGAGCGACTTCCCAACACCTCGGGCACATCAAAACCACCCTCTACTGCTAGGTAGGCCCGAGCACCTACACGTCGTTCGCCAAAACATAATCTCGAACCGGCCGCTACAACCACCGGTTCATTCATCGGCACTAGTTTCTCGTTAAGGGCAAGTTCGAATTCAGCACCGGTAACCGCTACTCTTGTGGCAAGTCCGAAGGAAAGTTCTGGTCCCAATAATGTGATTTCTAGAGTTGCAGATCCTAACGGATTACCCAGTAAGGCGTTGGCAAAACGGTGGGAGTAGCGATCCATTGGACCAGCAACGGGCACTCCGAGATTCTGAAAACCCCATCTACCAAGATCCTGCACCGTGCTTAACATCCCCGGACTATTCACATGGATGCCCATCAAAAGTCACCATTCGTAACACCTGGGCCCACTAAAGAGCGGAACTCTATCTCGTCCACCGGTACAAAACGCACAGTATCCCCCGCCGTAAACAGAAACGGTTCCTCACGATTTGGATCGAACGGATAGAATGCCGAGCGTCCAATGAGTTGCCATCCGCCTGGTGTGGCGGAAGGATAAATTCCAGTCTGACAGTCAGCAATACCCACAGTACCAGCCAAGACAGATACTCTCGGCGTCTCACGTCTGGGCATTGCAATCCGCTCATTAACCTTTGCCATATAGGCAAATCCTGGTACGAAACCTAACAGATAGACCCGGTAGGCAACCTCCGAATGGAGACGTACCACATCGTCGGTTGAACAGCCTGCGTAATTTGCAACGGCTTCTAGATCAGGTCCATACACACCCCCGTAACAAACAGGAATCTCCCTTGGTGATCGGGATGGTGCCAACACTGTCGCCGTAGTAGTAGCAGTATTAGTAACGTGGCGTGTAATGGCAGAGATTAGACTCTCGAGATTGGTACGTAGCGGATCAAAGCAGACGGTAACCGAAGCATAGCTTGAAATGACATCGCGGACCCCTTCGATTTGCTCCTGACGAAGTGTCGCTGCGATCGCGACAACCTGCGCGTTCAGAGTAGAATCGATTTCAGTGCCTAACTCGACGACGAGCGCAGAGTCTCCAGCCGCGCGAATCTCGACAGGAGCTGTCATGCGACACTCAACGCAGTCAAAAGTTTATTGTGAATACCGGCGAATGCCCCATTCGACATGATCACAATTTGATCACCCTCACGGGCCTCTTCAGCCACGACCTTTACAATATCCTCCACCTCGGAAAGATATCTTGCCCGGACTCCATTCGTAGTCAGCATTGCAATGACCCGCTCTGGTGAGAGTCGCATGGCTTCAGCAACTGTCTTGCGGTAGACAGGCGCTAGGACGACTTCATCGGCTTTCATCAGAGCCGATACAAGATCCGCCTCAACCAGTCGACGACAGGCAGTCGCCGAGCGAGGTTCAAAAATTGCCCAAATGCGTCGACCAGGATAGGCTGCCCTGACCGCCGCCAACGTCTCAGCTACAGCCGTCGGATGATGCGCAAAATCGTCATAGAGCGTAACCCCGCGAACTTCGCCCAACGACTCAAGTCGTCGTTTTACACCCTCGAACGTCGCTACACCATTAGCGATGTCTTTTGCATCCACGCCTGCCGCCGCCGCCATCGCCGTCGCCGCAAGCACATTCCGAACGTTGTAGTCACCTAGCAACGGAGAAGTTATCCTCACAAATGGTTCGTCGTCTCTCTCAATCCAAAACTCAGTACCTATTTCAACCGTCGTAATCGAAACCGCTTTCCAGTCAGCGCCTGAACTGAGTCCGAACGACTCAACACGACAGTGGGCTTCATCCCGAAGCGCGAAGGCTTCGTCGCTATCAGCACCAACTATCAGGAGACCCTGCCCAGGAATAAGTCGAACTAGCCGACGAAACTCGAGACGAATAGCATCAAGATCGTCAAAAATGTCCGCGTGATCAAATTCCAGATTGCCAACCACAGCCACATCTGGAAGATACTTAAGAAACTTCGCCGTCTTATCAAAGAATGCACTATCGTATTCGTCTCCCTCGATAACGAATTCCCGACCTCGGCCAAGCCGATGGCTCGCCCCAAAATTCTTAGCCACCCCTCCCATCAACAGGCTCGGATCGCGACCAGCATGTGTTAGTAGCCACGCGACAAGCGCTGCGGTCGTCGTCTTACCATGTGTGCCTGCAACGACGAATGATCGAGAATCCCATAGGAATTGGTTGCGCACAACTTCCGGAAGAGAAGCGTAGGCCATTTTTTGATCAAGCACCGCTTCGAGTTCCACATTTCCGCGCGAAATAGCATTTCCAACAATGACGAGATCCACATCACCACTGATCTGCTCAGGTCGAAAGTCATCAAAGGGCTCGATTCCTTCAGCCGCCAAAACGTCGCTCATCGGAGGATAAATCGCTTGGTCTGAGCCTTGCACGTCGACACCGCGCTGCTTGAGCATGACCGCGAGAGTCGCCATCGCTGTGCCACCGATACCGATAAAGTGAACGTGCCTCACGAAACCGCCGCCTCCTCAATAACTAAACGTGGCCTACTTTCTGTGCTGAGCCGAGCACGCACACCGAACGGCAAGGTAATCGCCGACCCCCGTGTATGACCAGAAGGAAAGCCGAACACAACAGGGCCCCTAAAATCTGAAAGTAAATCAGCAACCGTCGCCCTGGCCGTTGGTTCGCCGGCCGGTTCATCGCAACTTGGTAACTCACCCCATATAACTCCTGAGGCCCTACTTAAGAGACCGCTCAATCGCAATTGGGTTAACATGCGGTCGAGCCGGTATGGACGCTCGCCGCTCTCGTCGATGAACAGCAAGAACGGTTTCTGAGGTGCAAACGCATATGGCGTACCCAGTGAAGCCACGAGCTGGGTCAGAGTGCCTCCGAGGAGAGTCCCCGTAGCTTCACCAGGATTCAGAGTCTCAAGGCTATCAGGTGAGAGTTCCCCGAATGGTTCGGCTACCATCGTCACTCGCTTCAGGGACTCCCGGTCATAGGCTCCTTCACCCTTAGACAGACGTCCAACGACCGTGGGACCGTGGAACCCGACCACGCCACATCCGGTTGTAAGATGTGCAAGCAAACTAGTTAAATCGCTGTAACCAAGGAACACCTTCGGGCTTCGTCGCAATTCGGTTGGGGTAAGCCACGGGAGCAGCTGAACGCTGCCATAGCCTCCTCGCGCTCCAACCAGACCGGCAATATCAGGATCAAGCCAAGCCTTACGGAACGCCTCAGCTCGTTCTGCGGCCTCGCCAGCAACGTAGACACGTCGATCAAAAACACTCTCGTCATAAACTGGGTCAAATCCGAGCGCCCGCAATTCGGTAAGACCAAGCTCAAACTCCGAACGGTCGAATCCACTTGCTGGGGCAACGATCGCCAGGCGGTCACCTGGACGTAAAGCCTTGGGTTTTAGCATTCGCGCAACCTACTACGGATTACGCTGACATCAAGTTCATTCAGAACACCGTCAGGCATGGTGAGCTATTTCCTCGGCAATCATCCTGTATTCCTTACGCCCGATCCAATCTTCGACACGACCTTTAGGCCTTCTTAACGGCAACTTTGTTAAATACCGCTCCTTCACTTTCCGATGCCGCCCGAGAGAATTCTCCAGGTCGTGCATTGCCAAGCTACCCTGCTCCGCCGCGTGTATAAGAGCTTCTAACACACCGGCATGACTCGCTGTATCGGTCCCGCACAACAGCAGCAGGTCGACAGTAGCGCCAACAGCTTCCACAGCAGCCTCCTCTATGCCATATCTCCCTGTTATCGCCTTCATTTCCATATCGTCCGTCACAACTAAGCCACCGTAATTCAATTCACCCCTGAGCAGATCGTGCACTACGCGCCGTGATAGCGTCGCGGGCCGAACTTCATCAAGACTCCGAACTAGCAAATGCCCAGTCATAACCGACGCAACATCTGCGCCAATCGCCGCACGAAATGGAACTAACTCCCGCTTGTCCAAACACGCCAAATCGATGTCGAGGATTGGTAGTTCATGGTGCGAGTCCTGACTAGTGTCACCGTGTCCTGGAAAGTGCTTAGCACAAGCAGCGAGTCCCCCTGACTGCAAGGTTTCAATGATCGAAACTCCGAGTGTTGAAACGATAGCCGGATTCTCAGACATTGCACGGTTGCCAATGACAGGATTCTTCGAATTCGTGTGTAGGTCCATGACTGGTGCGTAGTTGAGGGTAATACCGACAGCAGTTAATTCAGAGGCGAGGGCTGATGCAAATCGGCGGGCTAGATTAGCGTCACGACTTTTGCCAAGTACTTGCATCGCAGGCCACTCCGTGAAGGGATCGCGAAGGCGAGCGACTCGACCACCCTCTTGGTCAACGCTGACCCACAATGGCCAATCCCGTCGAAGCGATTGCACCTCACGCGTAAGTTCAGCAACCTGATTTGGACTGTCGATATTGCGTGAAAACAAAATAACGCCACCAATATCAAACTCTTTCACCAACATGCGCAGTTCGTCAGGCACCGTGTAGCCATGAAAGCCCACAATGGCGAACTGCCCCACTTGACGACGAAACGCAGTTTGTGACATGTCGCGTTAGTGATAGCTAGTGATCACTTGGGCTGTCCACCCAACTCACCCGTAGTCACATTATAATGCGCCAGTGCAGCTCAAAGCGTCCGCCCCTATGCGGATTGACCTTGCCGGCGCCACCTTAGACATATGGCCTCTGTATCTGTACCACACAGATGTTCAAACAATAAACGTTGCCGTGACTCTTAAAGCCCGCTGTTGGTTACAAACTCGTGATGACCGAAGGCTTGTTTTGCGGTCCCTCAACACCAATAAACTCATTGAGGTTACACATCGATCGGAACTACCTGATGACCCTTCATGGAGCCTGATAAAACGCATCAGCGAATTCTTTGAGGGCGAAGGACTTAACATCGTAATTCAGAGTGATTCTCCAATTGGTGCAGGTATCGCTGGGTCTTCAGCCCTGAACGTTGCCACATGCGCCGCATTCACCAAGTGGCGAGGCCTCAACCTCTCCCCCGAGAAACTTCTCGACATCGCAATGAACATCGAGGCTCAAGTAATCAATGTGCCGACTGGTGCACAGGACTATCGCCCCGCTTATTACGGCGGTATTTCCGCAATTGAGATGGGAGTTGGAGGAATAACGCGTGTGCCTCTCGACGTTGATACTCCTGCGATCGCCGATCGCCTAGTCGTCGCTTATAGTGGCGTTTCAAGACAATCAGGGATTAACAACTGGCAGGTCATGAAGGGAAGGATCGATGGAGAACCGAGCCTTATCGATCATTTTGAACAAATCTGTTTGGTTGCCAGAGCTATGCGGTCAGCATTGGTTGCTGGCAATTGGCGAGAGGTCGGCCATCAGATGAACCGAGAGTGGGAATTACGTAAATGTCTAGCTCCCGGGGTTACCACCCCGGCTATTGATAATCTCATTAAGCAGGCCAGAAGCGTCGGTGCACTTGGGGCCAAAGTCTGTGGAGCGGGCGGAGGAGGATGCATCGTCAGCTTAGCGGAACCCACAGAGGTTGTCGCTGTATCCTCCGCATTAAGTAACGGCGGTGCAACGATACTGCCGTGTGACATCGACACGAACGGACTCCAGATCACTCTTGGCGTGGCACCACCCGAATAACTTCGTCCATCTTCCTCGTCATGGCTCCCACGGTTACAAGGAATAACGTCAGGCAAATACGGAAGCTGTATCTTGAGGCGACCCCGAGAACGATTCAGGGCAACGTGAATAAAGCCGTCGAGCTACTCAAGTCGCTGCCGACAGAGAGTGCACGTCAAGAAGCAGCAGTGTATATGGACGGCCTATCGCAGTTACGATCCGAGTGGACTCTGGCGAAAAAACGCCGCGCCAAACACCGGTAAAAGATGTGCTATTGATACTCGAGAAACAGGATGTCGACTATTCTGTTAAATAGTCTCTGAAGCAATAAATAAGGTGTCGTGGTGTTCACATCATCGAGTTTGGCAACTACGCCACTATGACACCAGGTAGTCGCGGTAGTTATCACGGTTGATCAATACGGTGACAATCTCGCGCGCTGTGCCCAGTCGTCTCCCAGCGCGACCGTTTAGCGTAAACCTGAAGGCGCCAGCATCAGAGACGTTAATGACAATCTCATTATCCGCCTCAACCTGAAGGCTTTCACCGGCTTGTACCAACCTAGACATTACGGGCTCACCATCAACAGTCAATTGCACCCAACAAGGACCCTGCGGCTCAATGTCGATTAGCAACGCACCTTCGCGAGTCGAAAGCGAAGTCTCCACAAATGCGACCTCGCCAATCGACCCAACGACATCCGTGGGTTTCGATGTCTGTGCTAAATCATTTTAAGTCGGTGAACCTAATCCAACAAAACTAAAATAGATTATTAAGCCAATAAGCGGAAGGCTAAAAGCCGTAAGTGTGAACCACACTCTAGCCATCTCTCGATGATTTTCAAAAATATGATCTCCCTCTTGCCAATCGGCTGCTCGTGGACCTCCCGCAACCAGGCCATCGATAGGGTGTGCTAACAAGAACTCTTGTAACGTCGCCTCGGGATCAAGACCAACCTCTGCCGCGTACGAACGCACAAATGACCTAAAGAAAATACCCTTCGGTAAACAATCGACCTCATTACGCTCTAAGGATCTAAGCGTTCCAATAGCAATCCTTGTGGTTGCCGCAATCTCATCAAGGGTTAAACCACGCGCCTCCCGCGCCTCTCGCAACCGAGCCCCAATATCTACTTGCAGCATCACGAATAATCCCCATCAGAATCGAACATTGTCGGATCTGGAACTACATACTCTAGACGTGAGACCTGGCACTGTCAAACGACCGTCGCACACGCTGAACAAGATCAGTGAGGCCAGCGGTCCAAGTAGAACCTGCCCTAGCCGATTCAATGAATAGACCAATACCAGCAAAGCCCGCAGCACCAACCATCCACACTTTCTTGAGGCGATCCTCGTTAACGCCCCCAATGGCCACCACGGGTATCTCACTCTGACTAATCACCCTCTCAAGTACACCAAGACCTGCGGGCACATCTGTCATAGCCTTGGAAGGGCTCGGAAATACAGTACCGAAGACCAAATAGTCCAAGGTTGAGGACATTGATAGCACCATCGATGAATCGTGAACTGCACGACTCACCAACCACGAAGGAGGACTGATCGTACGGACTCGTTCTGCCTTGACGGAGTCCTCACGAAGGTGAACGCCCGCCGCACCACTCGCAAGTGCAACATCAGCACGATCGTTCACGACAACATGCATGGCACTGCCGGCCGTGGCTTTAACGCATCGCGAAACGAGCGACGTCAGTACCCGTCCCGATAAATCTCGTTCACGCACCTGAACAACTCCGATTCCAGCTACTGCCGCCGAAGTTACGAAGGTAACGAGATTATTAATCTGACAATCCAGTGAAGCCCCTGGAGACAAACGTTGACGATCGGTAACAAGACAGATGAGCGGACCACGCGTTGATAACGTTTCACCCTTAGGATTCATTGGACCTGGGCTCGATAACTTCGACCGGATCTTCAAGAACCGACACTGCGACAGATTTATTAGGTGCATTATTTAATCGAGTATTCGCTATAACCGTCATGATTTCGTCAAAGGCAACAATAAGATTAATCACACCGATTCCTGACACACCGCCCCGAACATAGTTGTTTTGAAGGACCACTCTTAACGTTGGAATGACTTCGCCAAGAAGATTCCGATCCCAGTAAGTCGACCACGGAACGAAAGTCAACACCAGTCCCACTTCCAGAAAGTAAGCAACAAATAGCCAACCACTTAGCGGAGAACCCATTAGCACGCGATCACAACTTTCGCTAAATACTTAATACCGCTATCGACATCGGGCTATCACCGGAGTCAACCGGCGTTACAACAAATAGCCATGGTTATCGAACAAGTCACCAAGTCCATTACAGGAGGGCATTACACTTGAAAAACCAGAGAGGTCACTACAAATCAAAAGAAGTAACACCTCGAGATCAGTGCGGTGCGTCACTCAGCGACGAACAGTGGAATGACCGTCGATGCACCGTCGAATAACCGTGGCAACTGATAGCAGCAAGATGCTTTGCCGTTGGGTAGCCTTTATGCCGGTCGAAGCCGTAGCGGGGATCTCGTTCGTGCAAAAGTCTCATGTGACGATCTCGTGTAACCTTAGCAATAATTGAGGCGGCAGCAATGGCCGAGCACCGACGGTCGCCACCGATAATGTGACGTTGCGGTAACTCAAGGTTTGGAATACAGAAACCGTCTACAAGTACAAAATCAGGAAGCGTCACTAAACCCATCACCGCGTCCCGCATCGCAGAGAACGTTGCTTGGTGAACATTTAACTTATCAATGACAAAGGGACTCGCCCAACCAACGCTCCACCCGTCTGCCAATGAAACGATTTCTTCATACAGACACTCGCGAGCCGAGGCAGATAAAAGCTTTGAGTCACAAACACCAGGAATGTGCCGGTCGGGATTTAGGACGACGACTGCAGCAACCAATGGACCAGCCAGACATCCGCGCCCAACTTCATCGACTCCGGCTACCCTCGCAAACCCCAAACGCCTGATTGCGTTCTCAGTAGTACGACGAGCAGTAGGTCTGGGCATCCCAGCGCTTCTTCGCTTTGGTCGTCTGAGTGCCAAACGGGGAAGAAAATCAGGCCCTGGGTTTCGGCTTCCGCTCGCGCATCCTGGCGGCCTTCCCCCGAAGTTCTCGCAAATAATACAACTTCGACCGGCGTACTCGCGCCGATCTTACGACTTCAATGCGATCGACAATGGGCGAATGTAAAGGAAAAATCCGTTCAACTCCTTGTCCGAACGATACTTTGCGGACCGTGAATGACGCCCGAGCACCGCCTCGACGTTGAGCAATAACCACGCCCTCAAATATCTGAACGCGCTCCTTCTCACCCTCACGGACCTTTACGTGAACCCTTACGGTATCGCCAGACTGCATTACTGGCCGCTCTACCAACTGGCCCCGTTCGATAGTTTCGATCGCGTTCATACTTCTGCCCCCTTCACCCTTTCCGTCAATAGCTCTTGAAGAATGGCACGTTCCTCGTCATCGAGAGAAGCCTGAGCAAGTAGATCTGGACGACGATTTAAAGTGCGTCGTACCGCCTCCCGCTTCCTCCATCTAGAAATTTCCTTATGGTGACCCGACAGTAAAGTCTCCGGCACCCTCAATGCTCTCACTTCAGCAGGCCGCGTGTACTGCGGAAAGTCGAGTAAGCCCCGCACAAAGGACTCACTTTCAACCGAACGAGCGTCTCCCACAACCCCTGGCACTAGCCTAGCTACAGCATCAATGATTACCAACGCAGGCAGCTCCCCACCCGTTAGCACGTAGTCTCCGATCGATAGCTCTTCGGTTACAATGGATTCTCTAACTCGTTCGTCAACGCCCTCGTACCGACCACAGAGCACAACAAAATGTGACAAACGACTTAGGCGCTGAGCATCGGGGTGCGCAAATCGTTTTCCCTGTGGCGACATTAACACCACAGCTTCCGGCAACCCAACGCTGTCTTCTATCGAACTGATAGCACGAAAGAGTGGTTCGCACTTTAATACCATTCCTGGGCCACCACCATATGGAACATCGTCCACACTACGGTGCCGGTCATCGCTATAGTCACGCAGATCATGAATTCGTACTTCAACAAGGTCTCTATCGATAGCACGCCGCACTACACCTTCCCTAAGCACCGCTTGGACAGTTTCCGGAAAGATTGTTACGACGTCAATTTTCATCCCGTACTCCGAGATCGGCTCGTAGTATTCAACTCAAGCAGCCCCTCAGGCGGATCAATCTCAATAGTCCTATCAGCAACACTTATTTGCTGACAGATATCAGCAGCTAGAGGTACCAACACTTCCTCTGTTGCTGTTTGGATAACAAGTCGACTATTCTCGGCATTTCCCTGAACAGCAGCTACCGACCCAAGAACCATCCCGTCAGGCATCCGGACGGCACAGCCGATAAGGTCGTGGTGATAAAACATATCAGTCGGTAACACTTTCAGCTCTGATAAGGGCACTCTCAACTCAGCACCAACGTAAATCTCCGCTGCATCGATCGTTTCGACCCCCTCAAAACCCAGAATCGGACGCCCTTGGTGAAATCTTGCCGAAGTCACAGTCGCTCGACTAACCCGGTCGTCGGAGCAGACAAAGAACACAGCGCCTACCATGAAGCGCTGATGTTGAAAGTCCGTTTCAGGATTCACGATGACCTGACCCGAACGACCGTGTGTACGCGCTACCCGACCCACGACCGCACATTCGAGTAAACGTTCGTCACCGTCTGTCATCGGGCGACCTGTCACGAAACTCGACCGTCACGTTGCAACCTTCCTTTTCAGCGGCCACTGCTGCCAGTGTGCGAAAAGCAGCGGCGGTACGCCCCCTCCGACCGATCATCCTTCCTAGATCACCGGGTGCCGTAAACAGTTCGATCAATTCTGAATCTTGACGGGTAGTTTCAGAAACACTCACTTCTTCGGGCAGTTCCGCCAGTGCTCTCGCAACAACTTCGACGAGTGTCCGGGCCCGGCTCACGACGTCGCCGTCTCCGTAACTTCCTCAGCTTCTGCAACAGCAATCGGATGGCGCTTAATAAGCGTTCTGACCGTGTCAGATGCTCGAGCCCCTCGTTTCACCCAGTGAGCCAACCGCTCTCGATCCAACTCAATAGTTTCAGGATCGGTCCTCGGATTGTAGTAGCCGAGAATCTCGACGAATCGACCATCCGTTGCCTTTGCTGAATCTAAGACGACTACACGATAAAACGGCTGTTTTTTTGATCCCACACGACGCATACGTATCGACAACATACCAACAACCCTTTTTCAATTACTCAGCGACTAGATAAGAGCAGGCTATAATTACTGTAAGCCACTCACGCGCAATCGTTTATCGTAGTCTAGCCTTAGCCAACCTGTCAACGACGGAACGGATGGAAGTGGCCCCGGTTATTTAGTTATGCCGCACTTCGAGACGGTAGTTGGTCTGAACAATAGAGAGTCGCGCTAGCCGGAACCCAGGTTCCTACCCGAATCGGTGTTAGACCCAACCGCGAACGAAATCGACTCGATAATAGAAAGACCGTAGCCCTCTAACCCAACAAACTTACGGGGATTATTGGTTAATATGCGCATCGAACGAACTCCAAGATCACGCAGAATTTGGGCACCGATACCATAATCTCTCTGGTCAGGACTCACACCGATGCGTTCATTTGCCTCCACAGAATTAAGACCCTGGTCTTGAAGCTCGTAAGCCAGAATCTGATTAGCCAAAGTCATTCCTTGACTGTCCTGGTTGAGATATAACAGTACGGCGCGAGGCTCTTGAGCAATGCGAGCTAGGCTAGCATCCAACTGTCGCCTACATGGACAGCGTGTGGAATGGAACACATCACCAGTCAAGCAGCGGGAGTGCACCCGAACAACCACGTCCTGCCCATCTCCTATTTCACCTCGGACCATCGCTACATGGGTTTCGTTCCCGATGATGTTCTTATACGCAATAACACGAAACTCACCGAAATCAGTTGGCAACTTTGCCGACGCGAGTCGCTTTACCAGACATTCCGTCGCCATTCGATATTTAATCAGCTCAGCAATCGTGATCATCGGCAGGTCATGCAAACCTGCAAACTTAGCTAGTTCTGGTACACGCGACATCGTGCCGTCATCGTTCATGATCTCGCAAATAACGCCGGCTGGGTTCAAACCAGCGATCCGTGCGAGATCCACTGCAGCTTCCGTCTGACCTGAACGAACAAGTACACCGCCAGGTCGCGCACGGAGCGGAAACATGTGGCCAGGTCTAGCCAAATCTGCGGGACGCGTCTCCGGGTCCATAGCAGCTCGCACCGTGGCAGCACGATCACCTGCAGAAATTCCAGTACTTGTAGATTCCTTTGCTTCGATCGAAACGCAGAATGCAGTATCAAAACGTGCTGTATTCTGCGACACCATAAGTGGAATATCGAGTTCATCCAAGCGCTCAGTAGTCATAGGCATGCAAATTAACCCGCGACCGTACCGAGCCATAAAGTTAATAGCCTCCGGAGTGATCTTGTCGGCCGCGATCGTAAGGTCACCCTCGTTCTCACGATCCTCATCATCAACCACAATAATCATCCTGCCCGAACGGACCGCTGCCACTGCATCCTCAACCGACGAAAACCCATAATCTTCAGATCGATGGGCCACCTTCAACGATCCTTTACGTCCTACCGAACGGGACTTCATGATGGTATGCCTCGATTACGCCGCTTACTCAACATGAGTCTGGCGACTTGATTTCCATGGCACGCATGACGTACTTACCAAGAATATCGCATTCTAGGTTCACTGCATCACCCTCAGAGTACTTACTAAAAGCAGTATGCTCCCATGTGAACGGAATGATTTGGACATCGAACGTACTGGCTCGGAGTTCAACAACCGTTAAACTAACGCCATCAAGGGCAATGGAGCCACGCTCTACCAAATACCTTGAAAGCGAGTCAGGAAAAGCAATCTTCACACGGTGGTACTCAGATTCTGAACGTATGGTCTCAACACAACCTACTGCATCGACATGACCTTGGACAAAATGTCCACCCATGCGCGTGTCCGCCCGTACCGGCCGTTCAAGATTGACGACGTGGCCCACAGCTAACGTTCCCAACGTTGTCACTCGGGTTGTTTCTGGCGAGACCTCGACGTCGAACATCTCGCTTGTGACCTCTATGACGGTCAAGCAGACTCCGTTGGTGGACACACTGTCCCCGACCGACAACTCGCCTGCTAGGACAGTATCAATACTCAGGCGCAGCCCCTTCATCATGGGCGCCACGGTTCGCACTATTCCGATGGACTCAATCAATCCGGTGAACATATCCGTCCGTACATTCGTCTGGCCCGACCATTCGAACATCCAAATTATTAAGTGACTCAACTATTGCTGACCTCATCCGAAACCAACGGACTCCACTCCTACCAAACTCTGTTTGGGAAACGTAGATTCGGACCCGGTCGACTACCCCTGCCTCCCACGCTGCTCCATGCAAAGTCGGACCACCCTCCAGCAGTAGAGATGTTATCCCTTCATTACTGAGAACGGTCAGTGCAGAGGTCAAGTCATGAAGCGGTGCTACCAAAAGCCTGGCTCCGAGCGACTCGAGCGCCTCGGCGTGATCCGAAGAATGTGCCACGGCAGCCTCGGTCGTAACGATGAGAATCGGCCCGGCTTGTTGGGTCGAAAACATCGCCGCCGAGCAAGGCACCCGCAAGCGCGAATCGAAGATTACACGCGTCAACGGTCGCGTCTGAGGAGACGCTCGAACGGTCAGTTCAGGATCGTCAATTAACACGGTCCCAGAACCAACACCCACTGCGTCGAACTCAGCCCGCAGGGCGTGCACATCACTCGTCGTCTGCTCGGCAGTGATGTTACTCCGCACCCCCAACGCTTCCGCAACACACTCGTCCCGCGTTAGCGCCACTTTCATCATTACATACGGTCGGCCATACCGAACGCGTATGAAGAACGGCAGATTCAAGTGAGCGGCCTCCGTTTCGCACACACCCACGGTCACCGCAATTCCATGCTCGCGAAGAAACTGAATGCCCTTCCCATGTACTTGCGGATTAGGATCTTCAACTCCAATCACGACCCTAGCAATACCAGCCTCCACAATTCGATCGACGCACGGCCCCGTACTGCCCGTGTGGCAACAGGGCTCAAGTGTGCTGAACAGGGTCGCCCCTCGAGCGGCCGGTCCAGCCGCACGCAACGCATACACTTCGGCATGGGGCTCGCCAGCACGTCGGTGGTAACCGCTACCGACGACAGCACCGCTGGGGGAAATGACGACCGCCCCCACCAGTGGATTGGGACTCGTCAGGCCTCGACCCAGGGCAGCCATTCTCAAGGCCCGACCCATGTACTCGCCATCATCCAAAGGCAACTACCTATCTCTAAGAAAAAGCCAGCACTTCACCAAGGCTAACTGTTTACGTAAACTCCCTTACCCCTGCCACACGTTACCCCAACATTTTCGCACTTATAACAAGCTGTGGATCAGTCAGAACACCATCGACAACAATCTCGGCACGACATAGACGGAAGACCAGTCATGCCGGCTCATTCGTGTCAGCTTCAACTCGCTGACGTCTCAGCATTAATGCCTCAACCGCCTCAAAAGGTGCTACCCTACCCGCCAAAACCTCGGCCATCTGCAGGGCAATGGGTAGTTCGATACCATGCTCGACACCAAGAGCAAGTGCAGCACCAGTGGTTCGCACGCCCTCTGCCACCATTTTCATTTCACCAAGGACCGCTTCGAGAGGCCGTCCCTTGCCTAGTTCAAGACCGACTCTCCGGTTACGGCTAAGCCCGCCGGTACAAGTCAATACGAGGTCACCGAGACCGCTCAAACCAGCCAGGGTTTCACGCCGCCCACCCTCAGCACACGCCAAACGTGTCATCTCAGCGAGACCTCGCGTGATCAAGCCAGCCAGAGCGTTATTCCCGAGACCGAGCGATTCGACGACGCCAGCCGCAATTGCTATGACGTTCTTGAGCGCACCGCCAAGCTCTACTCCGATGACATCGTTGCTCGCATACAGCCGAAAGTACTTAGACCGGAATTCTTCCTGCACCAGCTTCAGTAGAGATGGTTCCCTCGATGCAACTAGCACCGCTGTAGGTAGGTCACGTGCTACCTCAGCCGCAAAGCTTGGCCCAGAGAGTACCGCCACAGGATTTGCTCCACCCATCTCTTCCTCGATAACCTGCGACATCCGCCTCATCCTGCCCGGCTCAAGCCCCTTCGTAGCGCTCACGATCGGTACACCTCCAGGCAAGAAAGCACTAGCCTGCTGGATTACCGTGCGGGCTCCGTGTGAGGGTACCGCAGCCACAACACATGTGGACCCAACCAACGCTTCCTCCAGAGATGCAGTTGGCATAACCGATTCCGGCAGTACAAAATCAGGAAGGTAAGCAGAATTCTGACGGTGTTCAATCATCGAGGCGACAAGCGGTGCATCACGTCCCCAGAGTCGTACCTCGTGCCCCACCCGCCCCATATGAACCGCGAGCGCTGTGCCCCAGCTACCCGCTCCAAGTACCGTCAACCGATGCGCCATGCTCTTAAAGCCTCCTCCTACTGTCCAAAACGCCGCTCTGTCCCGTCACTCAACCGAATCAGATTTCCTCGGTGTCGATAGAGGATGAGCACCGTGACTAATGACCCACCGATCATCGTCGAAGGGGGAGCTGCCATCACATAGAGTAAGGGTACGAGTATTAGTGATGCCACAATCGAGCCGGCAGAAATGTAACGTGTCCACCAAGCAACAACGAGAAATATCACTACACTTGCCAGGGCAGCTATCGGCGACAATACGCCGAAGACACCACCCGCCGTGGCCACTCCCTTCCCTCCACGAAATCTAAGCCACACAGGATAGATATGGCCCATGATCGTTGCTACTCCAGCTGCTGTACGCGTTGGATCGTCCATACCAAGTCTCGTGGCGAGCAAAACAATCGCAAAGCCCTTAAACACGTCAAGTCCGAATACGGCTAATCCGATTAATGGCCGGGTTGCTCGGAAGACGTTCGCAGCGCCTATATTGCCACTCCCCACATTACGCACGTCCACGCCGGCAAAGCATCTCGGTATAAGAAAGGCAAACGGGACTGAACCAGCGAAATACCCGAGTGCAATTATCCAAACATCTGTCATCTTCATCACGGAGCGATAGCCTGTAGCACCCCAGTTGCTTGCGGCACATAATCTGGAGTCGACGAGGCCATGCGACTCTCATAGAGAGTTAAATGCTTTACCTGCCATCGTACAGCTTCGACCCTAATCTTTTGAACAGCGTCACGAATCATCCTCCCACGCTGCGGCGCTCGCCTGACACGTCCAACTGTAACGTGTGGAACAAACCGCACCTGATTTTGAACGACACCGGCTGCATGGAGCCGCCCATAAAGTTCTGGCATTAGACGGTCAAAACCTGAAGCACGGTCGCGTACGCCCAGCCATACTACCCTCGGGGCACCAGACGACGGAACGGTGACCGCAGCCGCTAACTCTAATTCGAAGGCTTCAACCGACCAAGGCTGAACCAATAAAGTCCGTAGTCGTTCCATCACGACTGGGTGTACCAGCCCAAGAAATCTTACCGTGACATGGAGGTTCCGCGGATGCACCCAAGAGATTCTTGACCCTCCTTTAATCGTAAGAGATTCAGCAATCGACGCAGAAATCTTTACGACCGTGCGACGCACAACCGCGCTGAGATCAACGGCAATGAAGAGACGTGATCGTGAGGCACTGTCACTCATGATCGTCAAGTATTCGCCGGAGCATGTCGAGCGCTGCCTGTGACGCTTGGCGTTTGACCATATCCCGTTCACCTCGAAATGCAAACAACTTAACCATCTCAACTCCTGCACCGGCTACAGCAATAAACACCGTTCCGACCGGCTTGGCAGTAGTGCCTCCTGCGGGCCCTGCAATGCCTGTAACGCCGACACCGATGTCGGCCTTAGCTCTGGCCGCAACACCGGATGCCATGGCCAAAGCTACAGCCTCGCTGACCGCGCCATGTGTTTCGATGAGGGCTGCCGGTACGCCCAAAAGATTAATCTTTTCCAAATTAGAATATGTAACTACAGCCAAGTCGAGATAAGCGGAGCTTCCAGACACATCAGTCAGCCGAGACGCTAAGAGCCCACCCGTGCATGATTCGGCTAACGCTACCCGTAACCCATGGAAACGAAGACGGCTGCCAACAACTTGCTCAAGAGGAAGTCCCTCCGTTGTATACACATCGCGCCCAAGAGCTCCGACTAGCTCCTCAACAGCCAAGTTAAGGGAAATCTCAGCCTTTCGTAGATTCGAGGTCCGAGTCGAGAGGTGCAACTCAACCTGCCCAGGGCTTCCTAAGATTGTCGCCCTGACCGCAGGGTCCCGTTCCTTCCAACGTGCATAAAGTGGGCGCGCCTGCTCTTCGACCTGCGATTCGGCGCGTCCGGACACTCCAACAACACGACGTGCCAGTCGAAGGCTAGGCACTCGCAGCGCAAGGCGCTTAAGGATCTGTCCATCAAACATTGGCTCCAGTTCCCGTGGCGGTCCGGGTAAAGCAATGACCACACGTTCCCGCCACTCCAGCCATAATCCAGGAGCTGTCCCGCGTCCGTTGGAAATAATCTCCGCACCACGCGGCACTAGCGCTTGGCGACGGTTAATCTCTGGCATCTTGAGTTTATGAGCCGCGAAACGCGCCTGAATCAGACTGAGGATCTCTTGTCGTTCTACGAGAGGCGCATTAAGAACTGTAGCCAGTGTATCTCGCGTAATATCGTCATCGGTCGGACCTAACCCACCAGTCATCACAACAAGATCAGCATCATTGAGACCACGCTCGATCGCCAGAGCTAACATTTTTCGGTCATCACCAACAATCGCCTTACTTTGAACCTCAATTGCCAAATCATTCAAGCGGGCAGTGAGAAACAGAGAGTTCGAGTCAGCACGGTAAGGGGTTAGTAGTTCACTACCAACAGCAATGATTGCCGCCGTGTCGATAAACGTTGACCTCATGCGCCCAAAGCGGCTATCACCCAGATCCCGCCGCGCAATACCGCTTGCGCGTACAGAGCAGCCACCAAATCGTCTGCCATCACCCCCCAACCACCTGGTAACCGTTCGCAAGCTCTCGCAGGGTATGGCTTAATAATGTCGAACACGCGAAATAGGACGAAACCGAAAACCAACGAACCAAAGCCGACATTTAGGTATGCAAAGGTTAGCAACATGCCGACAATCTCGTCGATAACTATGATTCCAGGATCAGTGCGGCCAACGTAACGCTCGGTCACCGACGCCGACCACACTCCAACAGCTAATAACACAGCGATCGTCACCAATTCCACCAGCGGCGATGCAATTGTGCGGAGCACTCCAAGAACCACTAGGCCTAGCGCAGAGCCCACCGTTCCAGGCGCCACCGGAGCGTACCCGCAATAAAAACCTGTCGAAACAGCGACAGCTAAACGTTTCACGATTCAATACTCAAAATACCAGCGTTTCGTTCGAGTCTGATTGCCAACCACATTGCCTAGGACACCCAAGCAGGTCAAATATCCGCTGAAGGCTCATCCAACTCAATAGAATCTTTAAGGCGCCTTGACAACACGTGTTTCAGCGAGGCGGTCGTGTACCGTCCGCCGATAGCGATCGCCGAACTGAGCAATGAAGCCAAGGCCGAACGGTAGTATAGAAACGAAGAAAGACACTACTCGCAGCATAGCCTTACTTAGAGAGACCGGTTCCCCCTCGGTGCCGACAACCTTAAGATGACAAAACATCTTTCCAATTGTTTGGCCACCGGCTGTTGTAAACGCCACCAGGTATCCTCCGTTTAGCATGAGAAGAAATCCGCTGATTGGCGCCCTTGGCAACATCGACCACTCAGACCAAGTCAACCCACAAAGTCGAAGCGTGAGAAAAATAACACTCATATCCACAACGCCGAGTACAACAACGTCAATAACCGACGCGATCACCCTGAGGAAACCAGGTGCGAATATATGCGCCGGTTCATTCTGAGCGTTGACTGTGAGATGGTCCGTCGGGGACAGTAGACTAGGCTTAGGTATCGGTACTTCCTCGCAAACCAGCCTGGACTCGGTTCGCATCCGCGGGACCTCAGGTGTTCTTCGCCTAACAGAAAGCGGCGATCGAGTACCGCGATCGGGATCCGAATCAGCCCAATCAGGGCGATCCGGAAACAATGGTAGCCCTTCATCGGATAAGGAATCACTGGCCTCCTGACGAACCTCCGCATCACCATTCCCTAAAGCCTCATCGAGCCTCCGTTGGGTAGACCTTTTAGCTGATGGAACCAGTGGATTCAGCCTTGCATCGTCGCGTGGTATTTGGGCAAAGATGTAGCCGCAATTCCGACACTTCTTAGCATCGTCAAAACCGATGTAGTGACACTGCAGACATCTCATTGTGAAGATGGTGGAACAGAATACCGCGAATAATTAGACATGGTCCTCGCAGTAGGCACGCCGATTATCCGCGAAGGAATTGTCTTCGTCAATCGATTGTGTATCTCTGACGACCATCCCTAGGGTATCGAAACTATGACATTAGATGTGTTAAAACTGTCGTGTGGCTGCCATCGAGTGCATTCCGAACATCAGCGAAGGACGACGGCTCAGTGTCCTCGATACCCTAGCCGCCACAATACAAGCAATACCCGACGTTCGCTTGCTGGACCATTCAGCCGATATTCATCATCACCGGTCTGTCTTTACGCTCGTCGGTGACCCTCGGGGTTTAGAAGCTGCCGTCCTCGCGTTGTTCGCCGCGGCCATTGCTGATATCGATTTGCGGCAACATCGCGGTGTACATCCGAGGATAGGTGCGGTGGACGTGGTGCCATTCGTGCCTTTGGACGATACCTCTCTCGACGTGTGCATCGCACTAGCACACTGCGTTGGCCGCGCAATTGCCGACCGTTTTGAGGTGCCAGTCTATTTGTACGAAGCGGCAGCAACGAACACTTCTAGGAAGCGGCTCGAAAACGTGAGACGCGGTCAATTCGAAGGACTTTCAAAGAAAATGGCGGAGGCCAAGTGGCGGCCTGACTTCGGTCCGCTAACTCCCCATGCATCAGCTGGTGCGACCGCGGTTGGCGTTAGGGGTCCACTGGTTGCCTGGAATGTTAATCTTTCGACCCCAGACGTTAGGATCGCTAGAGCCATCGCTGTTCGAGTTCGTGAAAGTGGCGGAGGGCTCCCGTGCGTCAAAGCTCTAGGTGTTCGCCTTGGCGATAGGAACTTGACCCAGATCTCGATGAATCTGACTAACTATCGGACCACATCTATGTCCACAGTTATGGCACGTATCCGAGAAGAGACCACGCGATTCGGTGTAACGGTTACCGATAGCCAGATCATCGGATTAATTCCTGAGGAAGCTCTCGCCAACACCGAGCCTTGCGATCTTGCGTTACCCAAGTTCCCAGAAGACCATATTCTCGAGCGCCGGCTCTACCCGTAACAATAATCTGTCACGACCCAAGCCACTGTTGAGGCCAACGGTCAACTACAAGGCTTCCGGCTGGCGAGGTAGATTAGCCTGCACCACAGCTCTCTAAGGGCAGGATTCATCATCGATATTGGTTTGTTCACTTAGTTTTTCTCTTAGTGCTTCACCAACAATCTGCAATATTTTTTCGAGGGAGAGTGGTTTCTCGACAAAATCAAAAGCACCCATCTTGATGGCACGAACGACGGACTCAACATTGTGGTGCCCGGACATAACGATCACCTGAGGGTCTAACCCGCGTTCCCGAACACGTGCCAGCGTCTCAAACCCATCAATCCCCGGGAGCCAAACGTCCAGGATAATTAAGTCACAGTGATGACCATTCAACCACTTTAAACAGGCCTCACCACTCTCGACGGCAAATACCTCGTAGTCTTCTTCCCCTAGGACGCCGGTCAAAGCTGTTCGCACGCCAGCTTCGTCGTCGACAACCAACACCGTCGCTTTCATGGATGTATACCCTTATGTGGTGAAATACCCGATGCCCTTCACATGTCGGCTAATGCAGTAACCCAGCCATGCCTGACTGGATGGTAGCGCATGCCCTGTTCCTCACCTTTTCCACCCATACAGACGTAGCCACTCGTTCGATGACGAGGCCGAGAGAATCAGCTAATCAGCCTCCTTTGCTCCACGAAGGTCCATCAACTCGGTCATAAACTCATCGATATCTCGAAAATCTCGGTAGACCGAAGCAAAACGAACGTAGGCAACTTGGTCGAGTTTCTTCAACTCCTGCATCACGAACATGCCAATGTCCTCCGCAGACATTTCCTTGTCAGGCTGCTCCTGTAACGCTGCCTCAACGCGATCTGCAACAGCCTCGAGCGCCGCTGCGGACACAGGACGGCTACCGCACGCCTTGAGCATGCTGCTAACCACCTTCTGGCGTTCAAATCGCTCGCGGATCTTGTCTCTCTTAACCACCATGTAGGGAACCTCGTCGATCCGCTCGTAACTAGTAAAGCGACGACTGCAATCCAAACATTCCCGGCGGCGGCGGATGGAGGCACCACTTTTGTGTTCTCGCGAATCAACGACCTTGTCACCAATATGACCGCAAAAAGGACACTTCATAGTGAACTCCCTTTCCCTCGTCCCCAGAAAAAATCGCTTAAGATCCCTCGGCGTTCTTCCCCGCAGCTGCGTAACGTACTGAGGCAAAAGTCATCCCCTCTTGTGCCATCAGTATTAAACCTGCTAGAGCCACAGGGATGAACGATATTGCGTGTAAAACGATGGCTGCAGCAGCCGCTGAATCTGGTGGCGCCCGATAGAATGCGGTTAGCCCAAGATAAAGTGCGGCATGAAATCCACCGACAGCTCCCGGAGTAGGAACCGCTACCCCTACAAGTAACAACGCAAGTAAGAGGAATGTACCCGTAAAAGGGACCGCCAGTCGATATGCCGAAACCGCAGCCCAAGCACCAACTGCGATCGCAAGCCAGAGAATGATCGACGCCGCCAGTGCTCCTACTAACACGCCTGGCTGCCGGACCACAGAGAATCCTGAGGCGACTTTCGCAGCAAGTCCATCAACGATTTCGGCCGCGCGCCGAGGTAAGAGCCTACTAATAGGCCCAAAAATCCAATTGAGTGCCCCCGGTCGACCAGCGATTGTAAACGCCGCCCAAAGGGCAAAAAGCGAGGCCGCTCCACTGATCGTGGCCCCGACCTTCAGCGCAGTCAACACACGCGCATTCAGGTGCTCCACACCAGGGTCGAAAAATGTTAAGAAGGCACCAAACAGGAGCAAAACTGTTATCAGGTCGAGCAACCGCTCAAAAATGATCGTGGCAAATGTGGCAGTCGTGCTAAAACCCACTCTGCGCGCAAGCACGTACGCTCGCGCCACCTCACCAGGCCTAGCCGGCAGCATCGCCGATAAACCGAATCCAATTATGGTCGCGCGAAGAGCAATGCCATATCGAACCCGGCCAATCGGTCGAAGCAACAGTCGCCAACGCCAAGCACGGAGTAAGTACAGCAGTGCCTGCATTAGGCTCGCCAGTAGGAGAAAACCGGTGTGCCCGCCACGCATTTCGCCCCACACCTCTTCTAGATTAACGCCAAGAAGGAAAAAGACTAACAGTCCTACAGTGAGAACCACGATCGCGACTGTACGCAAATGGTGAGTCATCGGCCTTTTCGCGGGCTTACAGACACAGCCCAGTCTTACCTCGGACGGAAGCTACTATACCCATCCCGGCAACTCCATGGAAGGAAGATAGTTGTGTCGCCAGAGGTAGTCCAACCATCCGAGGAACAGATCACAGGCGAACTCGCAACAACCAAGCGTGCCTAAGGTCACATCTTTTGCCTTGCTGCCACTGACAATCATTTGTAAGCTAGTCACCCTTTTGTCGGAGCTTCTAAGCATGACAGCTATGTCTCCATCATCTTCTCCTAAAAACGTCGTCACTGAAACATTACTGCCGGACATAACAGTATATGGCCGCGGAAAAGTACGGGACATGTATGACGTGGGTAAATACCTACTAATGGTAACGACCGATCGCATATCGGCATTCGACCTTGTCCTCGGTTCTGTAATCCCTGACAAGGGTAAGGTTCTGACACAGCTTTCGGCCTTCTGGTTTAACCAGACAGGCCATATTGTTCCCAATCATGTTGTATCCACTACACCTGAAGAATATCCTGAGCTATTACGGCCCCACGCCGAACTGCTTGGTGGCCGCTCAATGCTTGTGAAAAAAACGGACCCAGTGTTGGTCGAGTGCGTAGCACGGGGATACCTGTCTGGTTCAGGATGGAAGGAATATCAGGAAACGGGCGCTGTTTGCGGCATCAAGTTGCCGACCGGACTCAGGGAATCTGACCAATTACCATCGCCAATATTCACCCCGGCGACCAAGGCCGAATCGGGCCACGACATTAACATTAGCGAGGCTGAGGCGGGTAAACTGATAGGCGGCGACCTTATTTCGCAACTCCGAGACATCACCATGTCGCTGTACGCGTTCGGAGCCGCTCATGCTGAAACCTGCGGCATTATTGTCGCAGACACAAAGTTTGAGTTCGGACTCGTGAACAACGGTGGCCGTTCGGAGGTAATTCTCATCGACGAAGTCCTAACACCCGACTCGTCGCGGTTCTGGCCAAAGTCAGATTACCGACCCGGAGGCCCGCAGCCAAGTTTCGATAAACAGTACGTCCGCGACTATCTTGAGAGCATCAAGTGGAATAAGCAGCTGCCAGCCCCGACGTTACCTGACAGCGTCGTGGCAAGTACCCGTGAAAAGTATATTGAGGCTCTGCGGGTACTCAGTAATACCAATCTACAGTGAGCGCCACGTATCCAACTGAGTTTGCCGACTGCGGAGTCGAAAGCGTGCGCGAGAAACTCAATCAATTGATCGTAGAGATGCTCGAAAAAGGTATCCATTACGAGGATGCCCAACGGGAATTTGAGC